>NZ_JBHZDA010000074.1:0-4662 GCF_042755665.1 Streptomyces sp. NPDC059142 | reverse complement strand
CAACTACCGGCGGACCGCTATCTTTTTTATAACAAAACTACCTCCCAAGGTTTGCGTCCGCCTTTTCGAACCTGTCCTCCCGCTCACTTGGACAGGCGCACGATCCGGGACCCGGGCCCTTCTTCGTGCGTCGCGCCGGGATGACAAATGTCATCGGAGCCGGTGACAGCGCGCACTGCCGCGCGGCCCGCGCCGCCGGAAACCTGGAGCCATGACTCAGGCTTCGACGCGGATTCCGGCACCGGCGCCCCGGGACGACGGCAGCGCCCTCACCACGGCGATCGACGTGACCGACCTGCGGCGTACGTACGCGGGCGGCTTCACGGCGGTCGACGGGATCTCCTTCTCCGTGGCGCGCGGCGAACTGTTCGCGCTGCTCGGCACGAACGGCGCGGGCAAGACCTCCACCGTCGAGCTGCTGGAGGGCCTGGCCAGGCCGAGCGGCGGCGCGGTCCGGGTGCTGGGCCACGACCCGTACACCGAACGGGCCACCGTGCGCCCCCGGGTGGGCGTGATGCTCCAGGAGGGCGGCTTCCCCTCCGACCTGACGGTCACGGAGACCGTACGGATGTGCGCGGGCTGCACCAGCGGCGCCCGGCCGACCGGGGAGGCGCTGGAGCTGGTGGGGATGGGCCACCGGGCGGGCGTACGGGTCAAACAGCTCTCCGGCGGCGAGAAGCGGCGCCTGGACCTGGCACTGGCGCTGCTCGGCCGGCCCGAGGTGCTCTTCCTGGACGAGCCGACGACCGGGCTGGACGCCGAAGGGCGGCGCGACACCTGGGAGTTGGTGCGGGAGCTGCGGGCGGACGGCACCACCGTGCTGCTCACCACGCACTACCTGGAGGAGGCCGAGACCCTCGCCGACCGGCTGGCGATCATGCACGGGGGCCGCATCGTGGCCGCCGGCACCCCGGCCGAGGTGACCGCGGCCCGGCCCGCGCGGATCCGCTTCACCCTGCCCGCCGGCGTCGCCCCCGGACGGCTCCCCCGGTCGCTGGACGCGGCGGCCCAGGACGAGGGGCAGGTGGAGATACGGACCCAGCGGCTCCAGCGGGATCTGGGCGAACTCCTGCGCTGGGCCGAGGAGTCGGACGTGGAGCTGGATGGGCTGGACGCCCGGTCCGCCTCCCTCGAAGAGGCATTTCTCGACATCGCGTCGCAGCGTACGGAGACGGGGGACACCCGATGAGCACGACGGACAGCGGCACGGGCACAGGCACAGGCACAGGCACAGGCCCAGGCACTGGCACTGGCACTGGCACCGGCACGGACAGCGGCAGGGGCGGCGGCGTGGCCAACGGCACGGGCGGCGGCATGAACACCGGCTTGGACGGAGCGGGCACCACGAAGGGGGCGGGCGCGCGGAACGAGCCGCCCGGCGGGCGGCGCACGACGGTCGCCGGACGCCTCAAGGCGCTCGGCCGGGCCGAGTACGTCCTGCTCGTCAGGAACAGGACGGCGCTCTTCTCCGCGCTGATCGTGCCGGTGGCGATGATCGGGGCGATCAGGATGTCGCTCAAGGAGGTCGACCTGGGCGAGGTCGGGCTGAGCGGTATCGAGGTCGCCATGGCCGGCAGCATCGGCATGGTGCTGATCATGGCCGTGTACGCCAACCTCTCCGCCGCCTACACGGCCCGGCGCGAGGACCTGGTGCTCAAGCGGCTCCGTACGATCGAGGCGTCCGACCGCGAGATCCTGGCCGGTACGGCGCTGCCCGCGGTGGTGCTGGCGTTCGTCCAGTCCTGTCTGATGATCGCGGGCGGTGTGGCGTTCCTGGACGTGCGCGCGCCGGACAGCCCGCTGGTGCTGCTCGGCGGGCTGCTCGCCGGGCTGTTGCTGCTCAGCGCACTGGCTGCCGCGACCTCGGCGTTCACCCGTACCGTGGAGAGCGCCCAGATCACCACCATGCCGCTGTTCCTGGTGTCGGTGGTGGGCTCCGGTCTGTTCGTACCGCTGGAAGTGCTGCCCGACCGGGTGGCCTCCGTATGCGAACTGCTGCCCGTGACGGGGGTCATGACCCTGATCAGGGCGGGCTGGCTGGGTGGTACGGACGGGTCCGGCCTGCTCGGTGCCGCGCTGGCCTCGCTGGTCTGGATCGTGCTCGCCGTCCTTGCCGTACAGCGGTGGTTCCGCTGGGAGCCGCGCCGCTGAGACATCGCGGATCCGCGGCCGTGGATCCGTACGAGGCGCCGGTGAGCCACCGAAGGGGAGGCGGGCCGCGGAACGGGGAAAGGACGCCTGGGCCATGACCAGACCGACCGGTCTGTCGACGCTGCGGAAGCTTCGGAGCCTGCGCAGTCCGCGGGATCTGCGCCGTGTGTACGGCAGGTCCAACTCCGCCTGGGTGGAGCTGTACACCCGCTACACGTTCTACGGCATGGCGGGCATCGAGTTCGGGGCGACCGCCCCGAACTCCCTCGGCGAGGGGCGGTACTGGACGGCCCTGCTGATCCTCACGCACTCCGTGCTGTGCTGCCTGCTCGCCCTGCGGGCCATGGACTGGCGGCTGGGCCGGCGCCCGCAGCCCGTGCCGCTGATGCTGGCCGTGGGCGGAGTCTCCGGCGCCGCGGTGCTCGGGCTGATCGTGCTGACCGCGACCGGTGCGATCGGCACGGACGAGAGGTTCGGCGGCCTGCTGATGACCTTCGGGGGCTTCGGCGTGGCGACGATGACCCTGGGCCTGCGGACGACGGCGCAGCGGGCCACCGTGGTGTTCGCCCCACCGGCGGCGGCGGGCCTCGTGACCCTGCTGGCGGGGCTGGGGTGGCGTCAGGCCGCCCTGAACTTCGCCGGGATCACGACCATGGGCGTGCTGCTCGGCGCCGCCTGCGTCTTCACCCTCTGGCTGGTCGGCGTCGTCTGGGAGCTGGACGGGGCGCACGAGCTGCGGACGCGGCTCGCGGTCGCGGAGGAACGGCTGCGCTTCGGCCGTGATCTGCACGACGTCATGGGGCGCAACCTGGCGGTGATCGCGCTGAAGAGCGAACTGGCGGTGCAGCTCGCCGAGCGGGGACGGCCGGAGGCGATGACCCAGATGACCGAGGTGCAGCGGATCGCGCGGGAGTCGCAGCGGGAGGTCCGCGATGTCGTACGCGGCTACCGCGAGGCCAACCTCCACACCGAGCTGGAGGGCGCCCGGGGCGTGCTGGAGGCGGCCGGCATCGACTGCCGGATCGACGGGATCGGGACGATCGAGGGCGGACTGCCGATCGGTGGCGAGGCCGCCGGGCACGGCGGGCCGCGCGGAGCCGGCGGGAAGGGCGGGAAGGGCCGGAGGGGCGTCGGATTGCCGGCCGAGGTGCAGTCCGCGCTGGGTTGGGTGGTGCGCGAGGCGACCACGAACGTGCTGCGGCACGGGGACCCGCGGCGATGCACCGTACGGTTGTCGGAGCAGCCCTTGGGGAAGGGCGGTTCCGGTGACTGGGAGGCGGTTCTGACCGTGGAGAACGACGGCGTGCCGGACTCCGCCCCGGACGGGGACGGCGACGGGGACAGGGGCGCGGACGGCCTGCGGGCGAAGGGGTCAGGGCTCGCCGGGCTGCGGGAGCGGCTGGCCGCCGTGGACGGGACGCTGGAGGCGGGCCCCACGGGGAAGGGTGGCTTCCGGCTGACGGCGCGGGTACCGCTGCCGGAGGAGCGGCCGGAGCCGCGGCCGAAGGGGCCGACGACGGGCCGGTCGACGGGCCCTTCTACGGGCCCCGGCGCGGACACGGAGGTGGCGGCCTGATGTCCGAGCCCTCCAGGCCCGCCGGGCCCTTCGTACCTTCCGGGCCCTTCGTACCCTCCGGGGCCGCAGCGTCTTCCGGGGCCGCGTCGCCTTCCGGGGCCGCGTCGCCTTCCGGGGCCGCGTCGCCTTCCGGACCTTCGTCTTCGGCTCCCGCTCCCGTACGGGTGCTGCTGGCCGACGACGAGCATCTGATCCGGGGCGCGGTCGCCGCGCTGCTCGCTCTGGAGGACGATCTGATCGTCGTCGCCGAGGCGGCCACCGGACCCGAGGCGCTGGCGATGGCACTGGCCCACCGCCCCGACGTCGCCGTACTGGATCTCCAGATGCCGGGGGCGGACGGTGTGAAGGTCGCCACATCTCTCCGTACCGAACTGCCCGGCTGCCGGACGATGATCGTGACGAGCCACGGCAGACCCGGCCATCTCAAGCGGGCGCTGGCGGCCGGGGTGCGCGGCTTCGTACCCAAGACGGTCAGCGCACGGCAGCTCGCCGAGATCATCCGCGCCGTGCACGCCGGTAACCGGTTCATCGACCCGGAGTTGGCGGCCGACGCGATCTCCGCCGGGGACTCGCCGCTCACCGCCCGGGAGGCCGAGGTCCTGGAGCTGGCGGTGGACGGCGCGCCGATCGCGGAGATCGCCGAGCGCGCCTCCCTCTCGCAGGGGACCGTACGGAACTACCTCTCGTCCGCGGCCACCAAGCTGGGGGCGGAGAACCGGCATACGGCGGTGCGTCTCGCACGCGAGCGGGGTTGGGTATAGTTGGCGTCGCGCCACCACGCGGCAGTGCGGAAGCACGGCAGCGGCGCATGCGGACGTAGCTCAGTTGGTAGAGCGCAACCTTGCCAAGGTTGAGGTCGCCAGTTCGAACCTGGTCGTCCGCTCAGAGAACGGGAAGCCCCCGGCCGAAAACGGCCGGGGCGTCCCCCGTTGCTG
>NZ_JBHZDA010000073.1:26185-36015 GCF_042755665.1 Streptomyces sp. NPDC059142 | reverse complement strand
CCCGCCTTGGGGGGGGGGTGCGGGCCCTGTTGGTTCACCACCGGGGCTGCCCCCCCCCTTTTCTCCCCCCCCCGGCGGGGCGGGGGGGCCCCCCCGGGGCCCCTTCGCCCGTCCCCCGGGCCGGCTCCCGCGGCGCCTGCGCCCCCGTACCGCCCGCTCCGGAGCGGGTCACAGGCGCGCCGCCTTCAGCGCCATGTGCAGCAGCAGCCGGTCCTCGCCCTCGTCCAGGTCCAGGCCCGTGAGCTGCTCGATCCGGGAGAGCCGGTAGTAGAGCGTCTGCCGGTGGATACCGAGCGCCGAGGCCGTACGGCCCGCCTGGCCCGCGTGGTCGAGGAAGACCTCGGCGGTGTGCGCCAGTTCGGCGTGGGCGGGGGAGAGCAGGGCCAGCACCGCCGGGTCGGGCGCCGTGGGCAGCGCCGTCAGCAGCCGGTACGCGCCCATCGACGCCCACCGCGCCACCGGGCCGAGCCGGGGCTGGGCCACCGAGGCGCGGGCCGCCGCCACCGCCTCGCGCCAGGCGTCCGGAAGCTCCGCCAGCCCCCGGCGCGGGGCGCAGACCCCCGCCCCGCCGGCCGGGCCCGCCGTCTCGCGCAGCCGCGCCGCGGCCGCCAGGACGGGCGCCTCCGCGTCCGCCGAGCGCAGCCGTACGAGCAGGGCCAGCGCCCCGCCGCCGTCCGGGCCGCGGGCCGCGGTCGCCCCGGGCGGCGCGGGGAGCGGCAGGACGCAGAGTGCCGCCGTCCCCGGCACCGTACGGACCGGCGGCTCCTCCGCGCCCCACGGCGCCACGCAGAGCAGCAGATGCGTCCCGTCCGCGCTCGGGCCCAGCGCCGTACGCAGCGCGGTCACCGCCATCTCCCGCTGCCAGCCGGGGCCCGCGGCGAGGACCGCCCGCAGCTCCCTGGCCAGGTCGGTACCGGCCTTGGCCTCGTCGGCGAGGAGTTCGCCGATCCGCTCCGTCACCTCCATGGCCGCCGCGAGCGCCCCGGCGCCCGGCCCCGGGTCGGAGTCGTCGAGCAGCCAGACATAGCCGAGGACCCGGCCCCGATGGCGTACGGGCAGACAGATCCGGCCACGGAAGACCCCCGCGTCCGGGGCCGCCGGGATCCGCACGGGGCCCGACGCGTGGGTGATGCCGAAGCCCTCGAACCAGGCGCGGACGGCGGGGGTCGACCGCCGGGTCAGGATCGAACGCGTCCTGACGGGGTCCATCGCCGCGTCGTCCTCGCTGTCGTGCACCCCGAAGGCGATCAGTCCGAAGTCCCGGTTCTCCAGGGTCGCCGGGACGCCGAGCAGGGCCGAGATCTCGTCGACCAGTTCCTGGTAATCGTCCTTCACCCGGACATTCTCCCACCGCTTTCAGACATCTGTCTGAGATCCGGGCCACGGATGCGTGACAGGTGTCGATGGCAGAGGATCGGAGCGATCTCTAGGTTTCACAGTGGTTCTCCTGCCGTTTTCCTGCCGCACCGTTCGATCCACCGTGGAGGTCCCTGTGCTGGGTCCCGTGATCCTTGCCGCGTCGCGCAGCGACGCCCTGCGCCGCACACTTTCGGCCGCCCCGGTCACCAAGCCCGTGGTGAACCGTTTCATCGCGGGCGAGTCCATCGAGGAGACCACGCCCGTCGTCCGGTCCCTCGCCGACCAGGGCCTGGAGATCACGCTCGACGTCCTCGGCGAGGACATCACGGACCCGTCCGCGGCGATCGGCGCCCGCGACGCCTACCTGCGGCTGATCGAGGCCCTGGCACCGCTGGAGCTGGGCCCCCGCGCCGAGATGTCGGTGAAGCTCTCCTCCTTCGGCCAGGCGCTGCCCGGCGGGCACGACCTCGCCCTGAAGAACGTCACCGCCGTCGTCGAGGCGGCGGACGCCGCCGGCACCACCGTCACCCTCGACGCAGAGGACCACACCACCCTCGACTCGACGCTCGCCATCCACGCCGAGCTGCGCGAGCGCTTCCCGTCGACCGGCGCCGTCGTCCAGTCGTACCTCTTCCGCACCGAGGAGGACTGCCGCGTCCTGGCCGCGGCCGGCTCGCGCGTACGCCTGGTCAAGGGCGCGTACAAGGAGCCCGCGTCCGTCGCCTACCAGGACAGGACCGAGGTCGACCGCGCGTACATCCGCTGTCTGCGGATTCTGATGGACGGCTCCGGGTACCCGATGGTCGGTACCCACGACCCGCGCATCGTCTCCATAGCCCAGGACCTCGCCCGGCGCGCCGGGCGCAAGCTCGACGAGTACGAGTTCCAGATGCTGTACGGCATCCGGGAGGCCGAGCAGTTCCGGCTCGCCGCCGAGGGGCACCGGATGCGCGTCTACATCGCGTACGGCACCGACTGGTACGGATATTTCATGCGCCGCCTCGCCGAGCGCCCCGCCAACCTCACGTTCTTCCTCCGTTCGCTGGTCAGCCGCGGCTGACCCCACGCGCCCCACCGACCGCCGAAGAAGAGCAGACTTGCAGACAGAAGGAGATGCGGCACCCATGGACGCTGTGACCCAGGTTCCCGCGCCGGTCAACGAGCCGGTGCACGGCTACGCCCCCGGCTCGCCCGAGCTGGCCCGGCTGGAGGTCCGGCTCAAGGAGCTGGCCGATAACCCCGTCGACCTGCCGATGACCATCGGTGGCGTGAAGCGGATGGGCGGCGGCGAGCGTGTCGACGTCGTCCAGCCGCACAACCACGGAGCCGTTCTGGGCACGTTCGCCGGCGCGACCCGGCAGGACGCCCAGGACGCGGTCGACGCCGCGCTGGCCGCCGCCCCCGCCTGGCGCGCCATGGCGTTCGACGACCGCGCCGCGATCATCCTGCGCGCCGCCGAGCTGCTCGCGGGACCGTGGCGCGAGAAGCTGGCCGCCGCGACGATGCTCGGCCAGTCCAAGACGGCCCAGCAGGCCGAGATCGACTGTCCGTGCGAGCTGGTCGACTTCTGGCGCTTCAACGTCAAGTACGCCCGTGACCTGCTCGCCGAGCAGCCGCCCGCCAACTCCCCGGGCGTCTGGAACCGGCTCGACCACCGGCCCCTCGAAGGCTTCGTCTACGCGATCACGCCCTTCAACTTCTCCGCGATCGCCGGCAACCTGCCCACCGCGCCCGCCCTCATGGGCAACGTGGTCGTCTGGAAGCCGTCCCCGACGCAGACCCTCGCCGCGGTGCTGCTCATGGAGCTGCTGGAGGAGGCGGGGCTGCCCAAGGGCGTCATCAACCTCGTGACGGGCGACGGCATCGCCGTCTCCGACGTGGCCCTCACCCACCCCGAGCTGGCCGGCATCCACTTCACCGGCTCGACCAGGACCTTCCAGCACCTGTGGAAGACGGTCGGCGCCAACATCGAGACGTACCGCTCCTACCCGCGCATCGTCGGCGAGACCGGTGGCAAGGACTTCGTCGTCGCCCACCCGAGCGCCGACCGTGCCGTCCTCAAGACGGCGCTGACCAGGGGCTCCTTCGAGTACCAGGGCCAGAAATGCTCCGCGTCCTCGCGCGCCTACGTCCCCGCCTCGATCTGGAACGACGGCTTCCAGGAGGAGTTCGCGGCCGAGGTCGACGGGATCGCCATGGGCGACGTCACCGACCTGACCAACTTCATCGGCGCCGTCATCGACGAGCGCGCCTTCGCCAAGAACAAGGCCGCCATCGACCGCGCCGCCGCCGACCCGAGCTGCACGATCGTCGCGGGCGGCACGTACGACGACTCCGTCGGCTACTTCGTCCGGCCCACCGTCATCGTCTGCACCGACCCCGAGAACGAGGTCTTCACGACCGAGTACTTCGGCCCGATCCTCGCGGTGCACGTCTACGACGACGCCGACTACGACGCCGTGCTCGACCAGATGGAGTCCGTCTCGGCGTACGCCCTGACCGGCTCGGTCATCGCGGGCGACCGCGCCGCCGCCGCGCACGCGATGGAGAAGCTGCGCTACGCCGCGGGCAACTTCTACATCAACGACAAGTCGACCGGCGCGGTCGTCGGCCAGCAGCCCTTCGGCGGCGGCCGGGCCTCCGGCACCAATGACAAGGCGGGCGCCCCGCAGAACCTGATGCGCTGGACGCTGACCCGCGCCATCAAGGAGACGCTGGTCCCGCCGACGGACTACCGCTACCCGCACATGGGCTGACGCCCCGGGGCCACCGCGCCCCGCGGCCCCTCCTGGATCCCGCCCTCGTACCGGTCACCACACCCCTCCGGTACGAGGGCGGCGTCATGCCCGCCGCGCCGGGTACGCGGGTACGCGGGTACGCGCCGTACGTCAGACCGTGCGCCAGCGGGCCATCGCCCAGGAGAAGAGCCCGAACAGCATCAGCCCCACCGCGACCAGCGCCAGCAGCCAGGGCCCCGCCGGGGTCTCGGTGAACGAGCGCAGCGTGTCGTCGAACCCCTTCGCCCGGTCCGGCTCGTACGCGACCGCCGCCAGCACCACGAAGACCCCCGCCGCCGCGAACAGGACCCCGCGCGCCGAGCCGCCGCCGACGCCCGTCACATCGACGAACCGCCGGGCCGGCCGCGACATCTCGGCGAGCTTCAGATGCTTGTGGTACTTACGGAGCACCGCGCGGACGCCGATCCACAGGCCCGCCGCCGCGATGGCCGCCCCGGCGATCCCCACGATCCACCGGCCGCCGGGCAGCTCCAGCGCCCTGGCCGTCACGTCCCGGGACTCCTGGTCGCTCGAACCGCTCCCGCTGCCCTGCTCACCGACGGCGAACGCCAGCACGGAGTAGGCGGTGAACCCGTAGAAGACGGCGCGCCCCGCCGAAAGCAGCCGCTTGCCCGCCTTGCGCCCGTCGGGCCCCGCCGCGCCGAACAGAGCCTCGGAGAGCCGCCACAGCGCCATCCCCACGAGCCCGGCCCCGAGCGCCCAGAGCAGCACGGAGCCCATCGGCTTCTCCCCGATCTCCGCGAGCGCGCCACCCCGGTCGGCCTGCTGACCGCCCCCGCCCCCGCTGCCACCGAACGCGACGCGCAGCGCGAGCGCCCCGATCAGCAGATAGATCACCCCGCGCGCGGCGAACCCCCAGCGGGCGGCCACATCCATGGCCCTGCTGTTGGCGGCCCGCTCCGCGGTCCCGCGTCCTTTGTCCGTCAGCGCCTGTGCGTCCATGAGCGACCTCCGCGCCATCGGGTTCCCCCACCCGGAGCACGGAAACGGCGACGGGCCGGCCCGGCGGTCCGGTCCGGGGGAGGGGCACGGTGCGCGGAGGCGTACCACGCGCCGCACGGTTCCCACCGGGGGAAGCGGTGCCGTACGACCACCGTCTCGGATGACCACCGTCTCAGATAGTAGGAAGTCCGAGTAATCATGAAGACAGACCGACCACCCTCGCTTAGTTTGGAATGAGCCGAACGTCTCGCTCCATCCAGCGAATGGCGGCCGCCGGCACGCGCCCCCACGCAGGCAACCCCTGCCGCGTATGCCCCCCGCCCCTTCCGGCGCCTCGCAGATGCCTCACGTGGCCCTGCCGCGTGGCTCAGCTATCTCAAGGAGTCGATCACCATGGCCGAGACCACTGTCCGCCGCCGTGTCCGCCGTACCCCCCGTACCGGCGAGGCCGAGCGCAAGAACGCCGCCGCCGCCCTCCAGCGGGCACTCGACCGGAGGGACAACGGCGGCGCGACCGGGCACTGAGCCCGGCGCGGGGGAGCCGGGCCCGGCGGTGCGGTGTCAGCGGGTGATCGTGAAGTGGTCCACCCGGTGGCCCGTCTCCGCGAGGGCCGAGACCCTGAGCGAGGGCCGGGGCCCCGACGCCACCTCGACCGCCAGGAACGAGAACCCGGTGTAGCGCACGCGCGACCACTCCACCGTCTCGGCGGCCTTCGCGCCGCCCTTCGCCCAGTGGTACGTGGGGACGGACTCCAGGTCGGCCACATGGCCCTCGTAACTGTCCGGCACGGGGAAGTCGTACAGCGCCTTGCCCGCGCCGCCCGCCGTCACGTACACGATGCCGTCCCGTACGGAGCTGACGGACTCGCCGATCGGCACCGTGCGCCCGACGGCGCCGCCGCGCAGCGCGTCCGTCCGCTCGTACACATGGTTGTGGCCGTTGATCACCAGGTCCACCCGGTGCTTGTCGAAGAGCGGCACCCACGCGTCGCGCACCCCGCCGTCCGAGGCGTGCGCGTTCGTCGTGGAGAAGGCGCAGTGGTGGAAGAACACCACGACGAAGTCGATGTCCTCGTCCTTGCGCAGCTCGCCCAGGCGCCGGTCCAGCCAGCGTGTCTGGGCGCCGTCCGTGTACCCGGTGTTGGCGCGGATCTCGTTCGAGACGTCGTTGGCGTCCAGCGCCACCACCCCGACGTTGCCGTACCTGAAGGAGTAGACGCCCGGCGACTTCTCCGCGTCGAGACCGCCGCCCGGCAGGCTCCAGCGCGCGCTCTGCCCGCCGTAGCCGTGCGGGGAGTACCAGGCCTCCATGTCGTGGTTGCCGGTGGTCACCATCCACGGCACCCGCGAGGCCACCGACTCCGTCTGCGCGAGGAACTGGTCCCACACCCGCGCGTCGTAGGTGTCCGCCGCCTGCCCCTGGCCGCTGCTGTCCGCGTAGCAGATGTCCCCCGCGTGCAGATGGAAGACCGGGTTCTGACCCAGGATCACCTGGTCGTTGGCGAGCGCGTCGTACGAGACGCCCTGGTCGCCGAAGGCCGTGAAGACGAACGACCCTGCGCGGTCGGGAGCCGTCCGGAAGCTGCCGACCGTCCCGAGGTTGCGCCCGTCCGCCGGGTCGAATCCGCTGTGGCCGACGCCGTAGTAGTACGTCGTGCCGGGGCGCAGCCGCTCCAGCGAGACATGCAGGTAGTACTGGTCCACGGCGGGCAGCTTCGCCGAGAGCGACGGCGTGTGCAGCGGCCGTACCTCCGCCCTGATCCGCCGGCTCAGGTCCCAGGGCTCCAGCCCCACCCGCAGATACGGGTCCTTCACCGGCAGCGGCACCTGCCAGGAGACCGACATCATGGTCCTCGGGTCCGCGCCGAAGGCCAGATGGCGGCCGAACGGGGCCACCAGCGCCCCGTCCACCCGGGTGGCCGCCGACGACGGCAGGAAGCCGGCCGCGGACGCCGCGGGCTCGGCGGTGGCGGCGCTGGCGCCCAGCAGTCCGGCGCCCGCCACGGTGGACGCGGCCACGGTCCCGGCGCGCAGCAGCCCGCGTCGGGAGGGTCGTCGCTTCCACGCCCGCAAGTACTCGTGCTGCTCCGGCATGGTCATACGGGAGGCGAGGGAGTCGGGAATCCCGACGCGGGGAGTGTCCATGGACCGACGGTGACACCGGCCGGTGGCGGATACGTGGAGCAAAGGCGTACAAAGGGCGGCCGATTCGCAATGTGTCCACAGAATGGACGCATCGTGTCAGGCACTGGGACGCGGAGTAGGGTGCCGTCATGTCTCGCAGCCTCAATCTCGCAGTGATCCCCGGTGACGGCATCGGCCAGGAGGTCGTGGCTCAGGGCCTCAAGGTCCTGAGTGCGGTACTCCCGCAGGATGTGAAGCTGGAGACCAAGGAGTACGACCTCGGCGCACGGCGCTGGCACCGTACCGGGGAAACCCTCCCCGACACGGAGCTGGAGGCCCTGAAGGGGCACGACGCCATCCTCCTCGGCGCGATCGGTGACCCCTCCGTGCCCTCCGGCGTCCTGGAGCGCGGGCTGCTGCTCAAGCTGCGCTTCGCCTTCGACCACTACGTGAACCTGCGCCCGTCGAAGCTCTTCCCCAACACGGACACGCCGCTGGCCGGCCGCCCGGACATCGACTTCGTCGTCGTCCGCGAGGGCACCGAGGGCCCGTACACGGGCAACGGCGGCTCCCTGCGCACCGGTACGCCCGCCGAGGTGGCCACCGAGGTCAGCCTCAACACGGCGTACGGCGTCGAGCGGGTCGTCCGTGACGCGTACGAGCGGGCGAACTCCCGTCCCCGCAAGAAGCTGACGCTGGTCCACAAGAACAACGTCCTCGTCTACGCGGGCCACATGTGGAAGAACATCTTCGACCGGGTGGGCCAGGAGTACCCCGAGGTCACCACCGACTACCTGCACGTCGACGCCGCGACGATCTTCTTCGTCACCCAGCCGGACCGCTTCGACGTGATCGTCACCGACAACCTCTTCGGTGACATCCTCACCGACCTCGCCGCCGCCGTGACCGGCGGTATCGGCCTGGCCGCGTCCGCGAACATCAATCCGGACCGTACGTTCCCGTCCATGTTCGAGCCGGTCCACGGATCGGCCCCGGACATCGCGGGCCAGGGCAAGGCCGACCCCACGGCCACCGTCCTCTCCGTCGCCCTGCTGCTGAGGCACCTCGGCTTCGACGCCGAGGCCGTCCGGGTCGAGGAGGCCGTCGCGGCCGACCTCGCCGGGCGCGGCGGTACGGCGTCCCCGCGCACCACCGACGAGATCGGCGACGCGCTCGCGGTACGCGTAGCGAGCTGACCCGTCGACTCCTTGTCGCAGCCGTCGGGTCCACCGGAACCCGGCGGCTGCGCCGTGCGTGCGGCCACCGGGTACCGACATCAGTTCCCGGATCGCACTCACCCCCATTTCCCGCGCCACCCTGCCCGAGCGATAATCGCTGTGGGCCGCGGCATGCGGGAATGCTCGGACGTCCTATCAGCAGTAGCGGCGTGAGCGCGGTCCGTCACACCCAAACGTGAAGGACGAGTATTCATGACCACGCCCACGAACGCGCCGACGATCGAACTGAAGCCCTCCTCGCACCCGCTGTCCGACGCGGAACGCGAGGCGCTGCTGGCCGATCCCGGCTTCGGCCGCCACTTCACCGACCACATGGTGACGATCCGGTGGACCGAGGGCCGGGGCTGGCACGACGCGCAGCTCGTCCCCTACGGTCCGCTCTCGCTGGACCCGGCCAACATGACCCTGCACTACGCGCAGGAGATCTTCGAAGGGCTCAAGGCGTACCGGCTGCCCGACGGCTCGGTCGCCACCTTCCGCCCCGAGGCCAACGCCGCCCGCTTCCAGGGCTCGGCCCGCCGCCTCGCCATGCCGGAGCTGCCCACCGAGACCTTCATCGCGGCGTGCGACGCGCTGGTCCAGCAGGACAAGGCGTGGGTCCCCGCGCACGGCGGCGAGGACTCCCTCTATCTGCGCCCGTTCATGTTCGCGACCGAGGTCGGCCTCGGTGTGCGCCCGGCCAACGAGTACCTGTTCCTGGTCATCGCCTCGCCCGCCGGCGCGTACTTCCCCGGTGGCGTGAAGCCCGTCTCGGTCTGGCTCTCGGAGAACTACGTCCGCGCCGTCCCCGGCGGCATCGGCGACGCCAAGACCGGCGGCAACTACGCCGCCTCCCTGCTCGCCCAGGCCGAGGCGGCCGAGAAGGGGTGCGCCCAGGTGGCCTACCTCGACGCGGTCGAGCACCGCTGGGTCGAGGAACTGGGCGGGATGAACCTGTACTTCGTGTACGGCGACCGCATCGTCACCCCGGAGCTCACCGGCTCCCTGCTGGCGGGGATCACCCGTGACTCGCTCCTCAAGCTCGCCGGCGACCTCGGCTACACCTCCGAGGCGGGCCGTATCTCCAAGGACGACTGGCGCCGCGACACCGAGAACGGCACCCTCACGGAGGTCTTCGCCTGCGGTACGGCCGCGGTGATCACCCCGATCGGCACCGTCAAGTCGGCCGGCGGCGAGTGGACGCAGTCCGGCGGCCAGCCCGGCGAGGTCACCATGAAGCTGCGCAAGGCGCTGCTCGACATCCAGCGGGGCGTCACGCCCGACCTCCACGGCTGGATGCACCGGCTCGGCTGAGTACGGCCGGCGAACGGCCAGGCCCGCCACGAACCGCCACGAACCGTCCCGCCACGGTCCGCGCACGGGCCGTGGC
>NZ_JBHZDA010000073.1:21026-26175 GCF_042755665.1 Streptomyces sp. NPDC059142 | reverse complement strand
GTGCCGGGTGGCGTGTTGTGTCTCTCGCGGCGCCCCACCCCCCCCCTTGCGAAACACCCCGCGCGTTCCCCCCCCGGGCCCATACAGGCCCTGGCTCCGGCTCGTATCGTGAGACGGGTCTTTCGGGACGGGCGAGACATGCGAAAATCGGCCCGTGCTCTCGTTCGCCATGATTATCGGCAGCAAGCGCGCCGGTCCGCAGTGACCGCCCCGTACCAACCCGTACGGCGCGGCCATCGTGCCTCGGACCCGCGCGCAGACCTCTCGCACCCGCGAGGGGTTTTTTCGTTTTCCGGCCCCACCCCGGCCGGGAGCGAGCGGCACGCGATGATGGAGGCAAGTGGAGCCAGACCTTCCACTCGACAGGAGCAGGACACCATGACCACAGAGTCCACGGCGGCCGACGACAGTTTTCATGTCTTCGACACGACGCTGCGCGACGGTGCGCAGCGCGAGGGCATCAATCTGACCGTCGCCGACAAGCTGGCCATCGCCCGGTATCTGGACGACTTCGGCGTGGGCTTCATCGAGGGCGGCTGGCCCGGCGCCAACCCGCGTGACACCGAGTTCTTCGCGCGCGCCCGCCAGGAGATCGAGTTCCGGCACGCGCAGCTCGTCGCCTTCGGCTCCACCCGCCGCCCCGGAGCCAAGGCCTCCGAGGACCCGCAGGTCAGAGCCCTCGTCGAGTCCGGCGCCCCCGTGGTGACCCTGGTCGCCAAGTCGCACGACCGCCATGTCGAGCTGGCGCTGCGCACCACGCTCGACGAGAACGTCGCGATGATCCGCGACACCGTCTCCTACCTGCGCGAACAGGGCCGCCGCGTCTTCGTCGACTGCGAGCACTTCTTCGACGGCTACCGCGCCAACCCCGAGTACGCCAAGTCCGTGGTCCGCGCCGCCACCGAGGCCGGCGCCGACGTGGTCGTCCTCTGCGACACCAACGGCGGCATGCTGCCCGCACAGATCCAGGCCGTCGTCGCCACCGTCCTCGCCGACACCGGCGCCCGCCTCGGCATCCACGCCCAGGACGACACCGGCTGCGCCGTCGCCAACACCCTTGCCGCCGTCGACGCGGGCGCCACCCATGTCCAGTGCACAGCCAACGGCTACGGCGAGCGCGTCGGCAACGCCAACCTCTTCCCGGTCGTCGCGGCGCTGGAGCTGAAGTACGACCAGCGCGTCCTGCCCGCGGGCTCGCTCGCCGAGATGACCCGGATCTCGCACGCCATCGCCGAGATCGTCAACCTCGCCCCCTCCACCCACCAGCCGTACGTCGGCGTCTCGGCCTTCGCGCACAAGGGCGGGCTCCACGCCTCCGCGATCAAGGTCGACCCCGACCTCTACCAGCACATCGCCCCCGAGCGGGTCGGCAACACCATGCGGATGCTCGTCTCCGACATGGCGGGCCGCGCCTCCGTCGAGCTGAAGGGCAAGGAGCTGGGCATCGACCTCGGCAGCGACCGGGACCTGGTCGGCCGGGTCGTCGGCCGGGTCAAGGAACAGGAGCTGAAGGGGTACACGTACGAGGCCGCCGACGCCTCCTTCGAGCTGATGCTCCGCGCGGAGGTGGAGGGCCGGCCGCGCCAGTACTTCCGTACGGAGTCCTGGCGCGCGATCGTCGAGGACCGCCCCGACGGCACGCACGCCAACGAGGCGACGGTGAAGCTGTGGGCCAAGGGCGAGCGCATCGTCGCCACCGCCGAGGGCAACGGCCCCGTCAACGCGCTGGACCGGGCCATGCGGGCGGGCCTTGAGCGGATCTATCCGCAGCTCGCCAAGTTGGAGCTGGTGGACTACAAGGTCCGCATCCTGGAGGGCAGGCACGGTACGGAGTCCACCACCCGGGTGCTGATCACCACGGGCGACGGCACGGGCGAGTGGTCGACGGTGGGCGTCGGCGAGAACGTGATCGCCGCCTCCTGGCAGGCGCTGGAGGACGCGTACACGTACGGACTGCTCCGCGCCGGGATCGAGCCGGCGGAGTAGCGGACCGGGCGGCGCGGGGCGGTCCGGGCGGCGCGGACCGGGCGAGGCGGTCCGGGCGGCGCGGGGTGGTCCGGGCGAGGCGGACGGGGCGGGGCGGCGGGGCGTGGTGCGCGGGGTGGAAGCCGCCCCGCGCGGTGCTCGCTCACTCCGTCCCTCGCCGCCCGTCCGGTATCGCCCCGCGTCGGGTAGCGTCGACGTATGAGGTCGAGGCTGATTTTCCTGCTGTCCGGACTGCTTCTCGCCCTGTCGGCCGCCGCCTTCGGTGCCGCGCCCGGCGCGCTGGCCGCCACCACGGGCCCCGCCGACGTGGCCGACGCCCTGAAGAAGGGCCCGGTCTATGTGGACCCGGCGGCCAGGGCCCAGCTCTCGGTCGCGCAGGCCGACGCCCTGGCGAAGAAGATCAAGGACGCCGACAAGCCGCTCTTCGTGGCGGTCCTGCCGGACACCGCGCAGTTCCCCGCGGCGAGCGTGCTGCGCACCGTACGGACCGGCACGGGGGTGACGGGGCTGTACGCCATCCGCCTCGGCGGCGGGTTCAACGCGGGCGCCGACCCCTCCGTCCTCTCCCGGCAGGCCGTCTCGAACCTGGTCGCGGGGGTCAAGGCGGGCGGCGCCCCCGTGGACGCCGCCACCCAGCTCTCCGACTTCGTGGACCAGGCGCTCCCGCAGACGCGGGGCCGGGCGCCGGAGTCCTGGGGCGGTGGTTCCGGGGACGGCGCGGGCAGCTCGTCCGCCGGGCTGATCGTGCTCGGCTCGGTGGTCGTGGTGGGCGGCGCGGGCGCCTACGCCGTGGTCCGCAGGAACCGCCGCAGGCAACTGGAGCGCGAGCAGGCGGCCCTGGACAAGCTGCGGGTCGTCGTGGACGAGGACATCACCGCGTTCGGCGAGGAGCTGGACCGGCTCGACTTCCACCCCTCGGAGCCGGGCGCCGACGACGCGATGCGCGGCGACTACGCGCACTCGCTGGACGCCTACGAACAGGCGAAGTCGCTGATGGGCGCGGCCCGGCGCCCCGACGACGTGAGCGGGGTGACCCGGACGCTGGAGGACGGGCGCTTCTCCCTGGCGACGCTCGCCGCGCGCCGGGCGGGCGCCCCGCTGCCGGAGCGCCGTTCGCCCTGCTTCTTCGACCCGCGTCACGGCCCGTCGACCACGGACGCGCAGTGGTCCCCGTCCGGCGGGGCGCGGCGTACGGTGCCGGTCTGCGCGGCGGACGCGGCGCGGCTGGCCGACGGTGAGGACCCGATGACCCGTACGGTCCAGACCGACCAGGGGCCGCGCCCGTACTGGGACGCGGGCCCGGCGTACGGACCGTGGGCGGGCGGCTACTTCGGCGGCGGGCTGCTGCCGGGCCTGCTGGTGGGCACGATGCTCGGCTCGATGATGGCGAGCCCCGCCTACGCCGCCGATCCGGGCGGCGACTACGGATCGGGCTTCGAGGGCGGCGACCAGTCGGGCGCCGACTTCAACCCGGACGACTTCGGGGGCGGTGGCTTCGGCGGCGGAGGGGACTTCGGGGGCGGCGGCGACTTCGGCGGAGGCGGTTTCTGAGGCCCGGCAGGCCTTCCGAGGGCCGCGAGGCCCGGTAGGCCCGTCCCGCCGAGCCCCGTGTCCGCGCCGGTCGTCCGTGGCCTCAGGCGGCCTCGGGGCCCTGCTTGATCGCGGAGATGTCGAAGCCCAGCTTCACCTTGTCGCTGACCATCACACCGCCGGTCTCCAGCGCCGCGTTCCACGTCAGACCCCAGTCGGAGCGCAGGATCGTCGCGCTGCCCTCGAAGCCGACGCGCTCGTTGCCGTAGACGTCGGTGGCGGAGCCGTGGAACTCCAGGTCGATGGAGAGCGGCCGGGTGACGTCCTTGATGGTCAGGTCGCCGGTGATGCGGTACGTCTCCGCGTCGATCCGCTCGGCGGCGGTGGAGCGGAAGGTCATCGCGGGGAACGTCTCGGAGTCGAAGAAGTCGGCGCTGCGGAGGTGACCGTCGCGGTCGGGTGCGCCGGTGTCGATGCTGGCGATCGAGACGTCGATGGACGCCGTGGAGTTCGCCGGGTCGGCGCCGTCCAGGTGGAGCGTGCCCTCGTGCTCCGTGAAGGTGCCGCGCACGTTGGTCACCATGGCGTGGCGCACGGTGAAGCTGATCGTGCTGTGCGCGGGGTCGATGGTGTACGCGCCGGTGAGCGCGGCCAGCGCCGGGTCCGCCTCGATGGTGGCGGTCGGGGCGGAGCTGTCGTTCTTGCGGCCGAAGAGAGCCATGATTCCTCCAGGTACGGGGGTGGAACGAGGTTGTTTAACCTTCAACGAGTGCCACTTTAGACCTATCTCGTTCAAGGTTCAACATATCTCGTTCAGTGTTCAACAACATCTTGATATTCACACGAACGGGCGATGTGAATCCTCTGGCGGACGCGCGTAGATGTCGGGCAGGATCAGCCCCGCACCGCCCTGCTCCACCGCACCGCCTACCCCACGACGTCACGGTCTTCAGCAGGAGGCATTCCCCCCATGAGAATCCGCTCCGTCCTCACCGCGCTCGCCCTGGTCCTGGGCGCCTTCCTCGCCCCCGGCTTCGGGGTGTTCGGCTCCGCCACCGACGCCCAGGCGGCCACGAAGATCACGCACGCGACCGCGTCCTCGATGTTCAACTCGTCCGGCATCGCCTGGGTCTCCAGCGGCGGCTGCTCCAACCGGAACGTCGCGACCTGCACCTCGTTCGACCAGCTCAACCTGGACACCGCCAAGGGAGCGCAGACGCTGAAGAGCGCCACGGGCTGCGCCCTCACCATCACCGGAGGCACGGAGACCGGGCACGCGAGCGGCACGTACTCGCACTGGAACGGCTACAAGCTCGACTTCAGCAAGACGACCTGCGTCACCAACTACATCAAGAACACCTTCACGTACATCGGGGTGCGCGGCGACGGCGCCCCGCAGTGGAAGTCCGGCTCCGGCAACGTCTACGCGGACGAGGGCAACCACTGGGACGTCACGTACTACAACTGCGGCGGCTGCTGACCGCCCCCGCACAGCACGGTGCCCCCCCCCGACCGCCGGCCCCCGGGGGGGGGGGGGGGGCCCCGGGCGCGCCGCGCGGCCGGAGCCCGCCCAGACCCGGCCCCCGGGCGGGGTGGCGGGGGGGGCCCCCCCCCCGAGCCGCCGGGGACCCGG
>NZ_JBHZDA010000073.1:16793-21016 GCF_042755665.1 Streptomyces sp. NPDC059142 | reverse complement strand
GCCGCGGTCCCCCCCCTGGGCCCCTCCCCAAACACCACGGGGGGGGGGGCCCCCCCCCCCCCCCCCGCGCGGGCCCCCCCCCCCCCCCCCGCCGGGGGGGGGGGGGGGGGGGCCCCCGTCGTCCGCGCATCGTCAGGAGCCGACCGAGACCGTCCAGCGGCGCGGGTTGCCGTCGTGCGCCGCGCCCGAGACGTCCGGCTGACCGTCCGCCTGGACGTCGTCGTACGGGAAGGCGTATCCGACCGGGTTGTTGTCGTGCACGATCCGGGCGAAGTGGTTGGTCACCGGGTCCTGGTAGTAGTCCGCCGCCGTCAGGCCGTTCGGCGTCTGGGTGTGGGTGAGCAGCGTCGAGCGGTTGAACGCCGCCGCGAGCCGGGCGAGCAGCCCCTTCTTGTCGTCCGAGTCGGCCGGGTTGTTGGCGAACGGGCCGCTGTTGCAGGTGAAGATGTCCATCGAGGTCGGCTTGGCGAAGGTGTGGCCGCCGTTGAAGGTGAGCGTGTCGCCGCTGACCCGGCCGGTGAAGACGCCCCGGCCGCCCTGGAGGTCGATGGTCAGATCGGTGGTGCGGTACTTCTCCCAGACCTGGTCGGCGTAGCTCTCGAAGACACCGTCGAACCCCGTCTGACCGGGCAGGTTCTGCGGCGAGATGACCCGCAGCACCTTTCCGTCCGCGTTGCGCAGGACCAGCTTGTCCCACGGGTGACCGTCCTTCGCGGCCTGGGCGGTGAGCCCGTCCGCGATCCGCTCCAGCGCGCCCTCGGGCAGCGGGGCGACCGTATGGGTGGCGTCGCCCTCCAGGGAGATGCCGATGGGCAGGGCCGTCACCAGATCGACATAGCTGATGTTGGAGAAGAGCTGGTCCTGGTTGAAGGTGAACTCGCAGAACGACCAGGTACGGCCGTAGTTGGGGTCCGCCTCGGTCGCGAACGCCGGCTCGACCAGGGCGGGGCCCGGGTTGAGGAGGAAGTCCAGCTTGTCGTCGCGTACGAAGTAGACGCGGGCGCCGAACATCTGGGGCAGCCGCAGCACGACGGGCGCGCCGCCCGCCTGGTTCAGCGGGATCGCGCAGTCCACCGGGAGCGGGGTCCCCGGGGCATCGACGGACTCCGGCCGGTACACGCTGCCGTCGGCGCGGAGCAGGACCCAGCCGCCCTCGTCGTGGCCGGTCACATAGGCGTTGACCGCGCCGGGCAGCGACTTGTTCTGGAGGGCGAGTTCACAGGTCTCCGGAGCTGCCGAGGCCTGCGGGCTGAGCGCGCTTCCCCAGACGGGGTAGGTGAGCGCCGTCGCCGCGGCGGCCGTGCCGGTGAGGAACAGTCGGCGGGATATCACGGAAGTACTCCTGATACGTGGGGGGCACGAGGGCGCGGCGGGTGGGAGGAGGCGCCCAGCGTGGCCCCCAGCCTCGCGTCGGGTGGGGAACGAGTCAAGAGTTGAGGCTGAGAGCGCTCTCACAATCGGGGCGGAGATGACCGGCCGTCACGGAGCGTGCCTGGGCGCGGGGTTGACGTCGGGCGAGGGCTGAAGGTGACCGGCCGCGCCGCCCCCACCGTTGAAAGCCGCGGCCGACGGTGCTAGACCAACGGGCAGCCGGTCCGCACCACTTCCGTTTCCGGAGGCCCTTGTGTCGCTGCCGTCCGCCTGGTCCCGACGTACCGTGCTCACCGCCCTGGCCGCCACCGGCGCGGGCGCCCTCCCGTACGTGTCCGCCCAGGCCGCCCAGGCCGCCGAGGCACGCCCGGCCGCCCCGGCCGCCGACCCCGCCGATCCGTTCGAGGAGCTGCGGCTGCGCTGGGTGGAGCTGTCGCTCGGCAGCGGTTACGACCCCGCCGCCGCGCCGTACGCCGCCCGTCTCGCCGAGACCGGCGAACTGGCCGCCGGCTTCCGGCGGACGATGGCCCCGGCCGCGGCCTCCCTCTGGCCCGACCACCCCTACGACCCGCCCGCCGGCGTCACCCAGAGCTACGGCAGGCTCTGGACCATGGTCCGCGCGTACGCCCAGCCGGGCACCGGCCTCACCGGGGACGCCGGTCTCCTCGCCGCCGTGCTCCAGGGCCTCGACCATCTGGCCGCGACCGTCTACCACCCCGCCACCACCCCGTACGGCAACTGGTGGGAGTGGCAGATCGGCAGCCCCCGGCTGCTCATGGACATCACCGCCGTTCTGTACGACCGGCTCACCGCCGCGCAGCGCGCCGCGGGAGCCGCCGCCGTCGACCACTTCATCCCGGACACCCTGCTCGCCGACTACACGGGCACCAGCACCGGCGCCAACCGTGTCGACCTCTGCCGCTCCGTCGCGCTGCGCGGGGTCCTCGGCCGGGCGCCCGACCGGGTCGCGCTCGCCCGCGACGCGCTCTCGCCCGTCTTCCCGTACGTCACACGGGGCGACGGTCTCTACGCCGACGGGTCGTTCGTCCAGCACACCTGGGTCGCCTACTCCGGTACGTACGGACAGGTCATGCTGGACGGCCTCGGCCGCCTCCTCACCCTCCTCGCCGGCTCGCCCTGGGCCGTCACCGATCCGGCCCGGCAGACCGTCCTCGACAGTGTGGAGCGCGCGTACGCCCCGCTGATCTACAACGGACTGATGATGGACAGCGTCAACGGGCGCGCCGTCAGCCGGGGCCTCCTCAGGTCCGACGAGCGGCAGGTGCTGCGGAGCGACCACTTCCACGGCCAGGGGGTGATCGCCGCGATCGCGCTGCTCGCGGGTGCGGCGGGCGCCGCCGAGCGCGAGCGGTGGACGGCGCTGGTCAAGGGGTGGATCGAACGGGACACGGTGGCGCCCGTCCTCACCGCCCGGCAGTTCGACGTCGCCGATCTCGCCCGGCTGCACGCCGTCGCCGCCTCGCCGGTGCCCGCCGCCCCCGAACCGGTCGGCCACACCCTCTTCGCCGCCATGGACCGGGCCGTGCACCGGGGGCACGGGTGGGCCGCCAACATCGCCATGGCCTCCGACCGGATCGCGCACTACGAGTGCGGCAACGGCGAGAACCCGCGCGGCTGGCACACCGGCGCGGGGATGCTCCTGTGGTGGCGCGACGACCGGGGCGACGCCCGTACGGCGGCCCCTACGGCGGACCGGACGGCGGACCGGACCGTGGACCGTACGGCCGGCCGGACCGCCGAGCAGTACACGGACTGGTTCTGGCCCACCGTCGACCCGTACCGGCTGCCCGGTACGACGGTCTCCACCCGGCGGCTGCCGGACCGCGCGGGCGGCGAGTGGGGCGCGCCAAAACCGGACGTACGGTGGGTCGGCGGCGCCACCGACGGGACGTACGCCGCCGTCGGACAGCACCTCAAGGGGCTCGGCTCCACGCTCGAAGCCCGTAAGTCCTGGTTCTGCCTCGCGGACGCGGTCGTCTGTCTCGGCGCCGGGATCAGCGCCACCGACGGGGTGCCCGTCGAGACGATCATCGACAACCGCAATCTGGGGGAGCGGCCCGGGAGCGCCTTCACCCTCGGCGCCGACGGCCCCCGGACCCGCTGGGCCCATCTCGCCGGGCACGGCGGCTGGGTCCTCCCCGGGGGCGCGCGGGTACAGACCCTCGCCGAGGCGCGCACCGGCGCGTGGAGCGACATCAACACCACCAGCTCACCCGAACGCCGTACCCGTCATTACCGGAGTCTCTGGCTCGACCACGGCACCGACCCGGTGGCGGCCTCGTACAGCTATCTGCTGATGCCCGGCGCGTCCCGCCGCGCCGTCGCCGCGCGCGCCGCCGACCCGCACTGGCTGGAGATCCTGGACAACACCGCCGACCGGCAGGCCGTGGCCGTCCGCTCCCTCGGCTGCGTCGCCGCGAACTTCTGGCGACCGGGGACGGCGGGGCCGCTCACCGCGACCGCCCCCGCGAGCGTCCTCGCCGTGGAACGGGGCCGTACCGCCACCCTGCACATCGGCGAGCCGCCCCGGACGGGGGAACCCCTGGAGATCGTCTGGGACGGGCCGCACCGTCCGGTGCGGCGCGTCACCTCCCACGACCCGTCCGTCGAGGTCCTGACCGCGGGCCGTACCGTACGGCTGAGGGTCACCCCGGGAACGGCCGGCGCCACCCACGGCTGCACCCTGGAGCTGCGCTGAGAAGGCCGGATCCCCACCGTCGCCGCCGGTGACCGCCCTAGTCCTTCGGGTCCCTAGGGAAACAGAGGTCGAAGTGGGTTACAAAAAAAAACAAGGGGGCGCACCCCTGGATGGATAACCACAACGGTCCAGG
>NZ_JBHZDA010000073.1:0-16783 GCF_042755665.1 Streptomyces sp. NPDC059142 | reverse complement strand
CCTCCCCCGGCGCTCGCCCCTCCCCCGCCCGCACCCCCCCCGCCGCCGCGGCCCCCCCCCCCCGCCCTCGGCGCCCCCCCCCCCCCCCCGGACTAGGGGGATCCCTACAACTGCCAGGGGCACCGCCCTGTGCGGAGACGCCGTAACGGGCCCGGTTCTGTCCATGCCCACCAGGAATACCGCCGGGAGACTGTGCGGAGTCGACGGCGCGCATTCCTTGGTCGGGTTCGTAGGGTTGGGACATGACCGTAGTGGACGAGACGCCGAGCGAGCCCACCGATGCCCGGGGCCGGGTGGCGGAACTGCACGCGCTGCGCGAGACGGCCCGCCGAGGGCCCAGTGACCGCGCGACCGAGGCCCAGCGGGCCAAGGGCAAGCTGACCGCGCGCGAGCGCATCGAGCTGCTGCTCGACGAGGGGTCGTTCAAGGAGGTCGAGCAGCTTCGCCGGCACCGGGCGACCGGCTTCGGCCTGGAGGCGAAGAAGCCGTACACCGACGGTGTGATCACCGGCTGGGGCACGGTGGAGGGCCGCACGGTCTTCGTCTACGCCCACGACTTCCGGATCTTCGGTGGCGCCCTCGGCGAGGCGCACGCCACGAAGATCCACAAGATCATGGACATGGCCATCTCGGCCGGTGCCCCGCTGGTCTCGCTCAACGACGGCGCCGGCGCCCGTATCCAGGAGGGCGTCTCCGCGCTCGCCGGGTACGGCGGCATCTTCCAGCGCAACACCCGCGCCTCCGGTGTCATCCCGCAGATCAGCGTGATGCTCGGCCCGTGCGCGGGCGGCGCCGCCTACAGCCCCGCCCTCACGGACTTCGTCTTCATGGTCCGCGAGACCTCGCAGATGTTCATCACCGGCCCCGACGTGGTCAAGGCCGTGACCGGCGAGGAGATCACCCAGAACGGTCTGGGCGGCGCGGACGTGCACGCCGAGACCTCCGGTGTCGCGCACTTCGCGTACGACGACGAGGAGACCTGCATCGCGGAGGTGCGCTACCTCCTGTCGATGCTGCCGCAGAACAACCGCGAGAACCCGCCCACGGTCGTCTCCGAGGACCCGGCGGACCGCCGGTCCGACGTCCTGCTCGACCTCGTGCCCGCCGACGGCAACCGCCCGTACGACATGCACAAGGTCATCGAGGAGCTCGTCGACGACGGCGACTTCCTGGAGATCCACGAGCGCTGGGCCCGTAACATCATCTGCGCGCTGGCCCGGGTCGACGGCCAGGTCGTCGGCATCGTCGCCAACCAGCCGCAGTCCCTGGCCGGGGTGCTGGACATCGAGGCATCGGAGAAAGCTGCGCGCTTCGTCCAGATGTGCGACGCTTTTAACATCCCGATCGTCACGCTGCTGGACGTCCCCGGCTTCCTGCCGGGCGTCGACCAGGAGCACGGCGGAATCATCCGGCACGGCGCCAAACTGCTCTACGCCTACTGCAACGCGACCGTGCCGAGGATCTCCCTGATCCTGCGCAAGGCGTACGGAGGCGCGTACATCGTCATGGACTCCCAGTCCATCGGGGCCGACCTGACCTACGCCTGGCCCACCAACGAGATCGCGGTGATGGGCGCCGAGGGTGCCGCCAATGTCATCTTCCGCAAGCAGATCGCCGAGGCCGAGGACTCCGAGGCCATGCGAGCCCGCATGGTCAAGGAGTACAAGGCCGAGCTGATGCATCCCTACTACGCCGCGGAGCGCGGTCTCGTCGACGACGTCATCGACCCGGCGGAGACCCGCGAGGTCCTGGCCGCCGCGCTCGCGATGCTCCGTACCAAGCACGCGGACCTGCCGTCCCGCAAGCACGGCAACCCCCCGCAGTGACCCGGAGCCCCGCCCGCCCCACCGTCCTTGCCGAGACAACGGAGACACGACTCCATGAGTGACGCCACGAACGAGTCCCTGCTGCGCGTCGAGAAGGGTCACGCCGACCCCGAGGAGCTGGCCGCCATCACGGCCATCCTGATGGCCCGCGCGGCGTCCAGGCCCGAGGCCCCGGCGCACCGCGGCCGCTCCACCGCCGGCTGGCGCCGCCTGGAGCGCACCCCCGGCTTCCGCGCCCCGCACAGCTGGCAGGGCTGACCCCGCCGCGGTACCACGCACACGACGAAGTCCCCGCACTCGGTGAGAGTGCGGGGACTTCGTCGTGCTGCCGTTCGTACGGACCTGGTCGGTGCCCGGTGCCCGGCGCCGCGCGGCGCCGGGCGTCCCTGGCCGCGGGGATCAGCGCAGTCGTGCCATGAGGGCGTGTTCGACGAGGGTGATGAGTCCGCTTTTGGCGTCGGCGCGGTGGCGGGCGTCGGTGGTGATGATGGGGGTGTCGGGGCCGATCTGGAGTGCTTCGCGTACTTCGTCGGGGGTGTAGGGCTGGTGTCCGTCGAAGCCGTTGAGGGCGATGACGAAGGGGAGTCCTGAGTTTTCGAAGTAGTCGACGGCGGGGAAGCAGTCGGCGAGGCGGCGGGTGTCGACGAGGACGACGGCGCCGATGGCGCCGCGGACGAGGTCGTCCCACATGAACCAGAAGCGGTCCTGTCCGGGGGTGCCGAAGAGGTAGAGGATGAGGTCTTGGTCGAGGGTGATGCGGCCGAAGTCCATGGCCACGGTGGTGGTGGTCTTGTCTCCGGTGTGGGTGAGGTCGTCGATGCCGGCGGAGGCGCTGGTCATGACGGCTTCGGTACGCAGCGGGTTGATCTCCGAGACGGCGCCTACGAACGTGGTCTTGCCCACGCCGAAGCCGCCCGCCACCACGATCTTCGCGCTGGTGGTTGAGCGGGCCGCACCGCCGCTAGAGCTTGCGAAGTCCACTGAGCACCCTTTCGAGCAGTGTCACGTCTGGCTGGCCACCGGTGGCCTCGTCGCCACCGGGCTGATGGATGGCGACAAGGCCCGCCTCCGCCAGGTCGGCTACGAGGATCCGGGCCACGCCGAGGGGGATGGAGAGGAGCGCCGAGACTTCGGCGACCGATTTGATCTCGAAACACAGTTGGCAGATCCGCTGGTGCTCGGGCAACTGCCCCTGCAACTGGGACGGATCAGCCGTCGTACTGACCAGCGCCTCGATGGCGAGCTGGTAACGCGGCCGGGTTCGGCCGCCGGTCATGGCGTACGGGCGCACCAACGGGTTGTGTGCGCCCATGGAAGGGTCCGCTTCCGGGGAGCGCCTCGGCTGCACCGGCTGGATGCGGGGCTGCCGGGGCTGGTCGTACTCGTACGGCTGCCGCGGCTGCGGCGGGGGAGGGGGCTGGTACGGCTGCCGCTGCGGACCGCCGCGCCCGCCGTCCTGCCCTCCGTGGCCCTGGCCGCCCTGGTCGTGGCTCGGCTCGCCCTGTCCACCGCCCCGCTGTCCGCTGGGCGTGGAGGGAAAGTTGAACCGGTTCTGGGCATACTCACCCGGAGACCGGGGGCCTCCGTCATAGGAATGCCCGCCTGGGGGTGTAGCCACGTTTCCTCCTCCGACTGCCGGGGCGCCGGGCCCGATCCTGGCGGACCTGTGAAATCCGCGCCACCGCACCCTAATGGTGCGGCGGCAAGCAGCGCACTGTCTGTCAGTTCAGCAGACTTCCCTGGAGCTCCGCACGCAGGTCCGGTGTGAGAACCGTTCCCGCGCGGTCGACCAGGAGGGCCATCTCGTAGCCGACCAGGCCGATATCGGCCTCGGGGTGGGCGAGTACGGCCAGGGACGAGCCGTCGGAGATGGACATGAGGAAGAGGAAACCACGCTCCATCTCGACGACGGTCTGGTTCACCGCCCCGCCCTCGAAGATCCGGGAGGCCCCCGCGGTCAGCGAGGTCAGACCCGACGCGACGGCCGCGAGCTGATCGGCGCGGTCGCGCGGGAATCCTTCGGACATGGCCAGCAGGAGTCCGTCGGCGGAGACCACCACCGTGTGGGACACCCCAGGGGTGTTGTCCACAAAGTTGGTGATCAACCAGTTCAGATTCTGCGCCGCCTGGCTCATCGGGCTCACACTAACGCTCCTGGTTGTAGGTACTGCCCGGGCCGTGGCCCGGTCCGTTCGTGTCCGCTCCGGCGTTGCGGCCCCGCTCGACGCCGCGCCGCAGGTTGCTCAACCTGCCCCGGATGTCCTCCGGGGCGCGGGAGACCTGGGGGCCGGTGTGCGTGGTCTGCTCCGCGGCGCCCTCGACCAGGTTGGCCTTGGGCACACGGCGGGGCAGACCGGACGAGGTGACGCCGCCGGCCTTGGGCTCGCGCAGCTTCTCCGCGCGGTGCCAGCGTTCGTCGTTCCTCGCGCGCCAGTCGTCGGAACCGGCGCTCTGCGCCTGTCCCTCGCCCTGGTGCCCGGCACCGTTCTGTCCGCTGCCGTTCCGCAGGCCGTCGACCCGGGTCTCGCCGGGGCCGTCGCTCGGGAGTTCGCCCTCGCCGCGGCCCGTGTCCTGCTCAACGCTCTGCTCGTCCCGGAAGTTGCCCGAAGGGGTGTTCCGGCCGTTCAGCGCCGTCGAAGAGGTCTGTCCGGTCGGCTGTCCTTCGCCCTCACCGGCCGGCTGCCACGACGAGGCTGGCTGCGGCTGCTGGGGCTGGCCGCCGCCACGGCGCGGCAGACCCGCGTCCGTCAACGCGTGACTGGCGCTCGGGGAGGGACCCGGACGGTTCAAGCCTACGTTGTCCCGGGCGTTCCCGGGAGCGCCGAGGCCCGATTCCGGTTCGGCCGGAGGCTCGGAGTCGTACGTGCCGGGATAGGCACTCTGATCGGCCCACTCGCCCTGGTGGGGCTGGGGGTTGAACAGATTCTCGTACGTGGGCCCGGAGCCCTGCGCGGCGGGGTACGGGGACTCCGTATATCCCTGCTGGGGCGGATAGGCGTCGGAGGGCGGAAACGTGTCGGACCGCTGGAACGTGTCGGGCGCGCGGTACTCCTCGAACGTGCCCGTGGTGAACTCGGCGCCCGCCGGGGGGAAATCGGCCGCCGGGGACGGGAAGTCCGCCCCGGGCGCCGGCTGCTGCGGTGCGTAGCCCGGCTCGTAGGACGTCCGGCCCGGTGCGTACCCGCCGTCGGTCCCGTCGCGGTACTGGCCGTCCACCTGGTCCTGGAAGAGCGACTGGTCGGCCGCGGCGTCCCCGGGGGGCGTGCCGAGGGCCGCACGCCGCTCCTCGCGCTTGAGCGAGCGGTTGACGGAGTCCAGCGGCGCCGGCTGCTCGGCCTGCGGCTGCTGCTCGTACCGCGAGTCGTCGAAGCCCAGCTCCGCCGCCGTCAGCATCGGAGTGCTCGGGAAGGACTGCTGCTCGGCCTCGGGGAGGTTCGGCTGGTCCGGCATGATCTGCGAGACGGTGAAGTCCTCGCCCTGGCCGGGAGCGCCGCCCCCGCCGCCGTGCGTGATCGCGTCCGGCAGCATGACCAGCGAGGTCGTGCCCGCCTGCTCGCCCGAGGGGCGGAGCTGGACCCGTACCCCGTGCCGGTCGGCGAGCCGCCCGACCACGAAGAGGCCCATGCGCTGGGAGACCGTGGCGTCCACCGTCGGCGGGTTGGCCAGCTTGTGGTTGATGTCCGCGAAGTCCTCGGCGGTGAGGCCGATGCCCTTGTCGTGGATCTCGATCATCACGCGGCCGTCGGGCAGCCGGGTCGCGGTGACGCGGACCTTCGTCTGCGGCGACGAGAAGGTGGTGGCGTTCTCCAGCAGCTCGGCGAGCAGATGCACGAGGTCGGTGACGGCCTGGCCGTGGATCTCCGTCTCCGGCACCCCGGACAGCTCGATGCGCTCGTACGACTCCACCTCGGAGGAGGCGGCGCGCAGGACGTCCACCAGCGGCACCGGCTGGTTCCAGCGGCGGCCGGGCTCCTCGCCGGCGAGGACGAGCAGGTTCTCGCCGTTGCGGCGCATACGGGTGGCGAGGTGGTCCAGCTTGAAGAGGTTGTCGAGCTGGTCCGGGTCGCCCTCGTTGTTCTCCAGGTCGGAGATGAGGGTCAGCTGGCCCTCGATCAGCGACTGGTTGCGACGTGAGAGATTGGTGAAGATCGCGTTGACATTGCCGCGCAGCATGGCCTGCTCGGCGGCGAGCCGCACCGCCTCGCGGTGGACCTGGTCGAAGGCGCGGGCGACCTCGCCTATCTCGTCGCGCGAGTCGATCGGGATGGGCTGCACCCGGGTGTCGACCCGGCCGGGCTCGGCCCGCGAGAGCTGGTCGACGAGCATCGGCAGCCGCTGCTCGGCGATCCCGAAGGCGGCGGTGCGCAGCGACAGCATCGACCGGCTCATCTGCCGGGCCATGATCCCGGCCAGGATGAACGCCGCCAGCAGGGCGATCAGCACGATCGCGCCGTTGGTGATCGCGTCGTTCCTGGCGTTGTCGGCGATCGCGGACGCTTCGGCGACGGCCTTGTCGACCAGGTCCGTCTCGATCGTGTTGTACCCGTCGAACTTGGCGGTGGAGGCCGCCATCCAGGTCTCCGGGGTGACCCCGCGCTCGGCCAGCTTCTCCGGGCTGTCACCGGTGGCGATCGCGGCCACCATGCCGTCGTAGAGCGAGCCGTCCTTGGTCGGCGGGGCGGTGAACTCCTTGCCCTCGGCGGCGGCCTGCTGCTGCGCGGCGGCGAGCTTCTTGGCCGCCTCGGCCGTCTGCGCCTTCATGACCTGCTGGAGCTTGACCGCGTCCGCCTGGGTGCCACCGGAGACGTACTCGCCGACGGCGATGTCCTCCAGGTAGGCGTACGAGGAGAACGCGATGGTCTGACCGCTCTTGACGTCGGCCTTCTGGCTCGGCCTGACCAGCAGGTGCGTACCGATGGAGCGCTGGAGCGACTCGGCGCCCTTGGCCAGCCCGATGGCGTAGACCGTACGGCCGTAGCTGGTGATGTTCCCGGTGCCCAGGCCGAGTTCGTTGGCGAACTCCTGGAGGGTGTGCTCCAGCGGTACGTACGCCTCTTCGGTGGCCACGGGGCCGCCGTTGCCGCCGCTCTTGTCCGGGGTCTCGACCCCGGCGGTGAACGCCGTCTTGCGGATGTTCTCCAGCGTGGGCTCCACGCTGCGGAACAGCCCGAGCCGGCGTTCGAGACCCTGCTCGGCGGGCATGTTCCTGACGGCGAGGTCGAACTTCTTCTTGGCCGCGTCCGTGGCCGCGTAGCTGTCGGTGACGATCTGGGCGTCCCGCTTGTTGGTCAGCAGGGACTGAGCGGTGAGGTCACGCTCGTTGAGTACGGCGTGTCCGTACTCGGATGCGGCCCGCACGACGAGGGCCGTCTTTTCCGCGTCCTTGGCCGCCTGCCAGGTGTCGACGGAGCCCTTGACCTGAAATCCGCCCATGACGAGGCCGACCAGGACCGGGACGAGGAGAATCGCGTAGAGCCGGGTGGTCACCCGCCAGTTGCGCGGGGAGAACCGGCTGGAGCTGCCGGCCGCCGGGGGCGGGCCGGTCGTGACGGCAGGCGCCGCTGCGCGCGGCGGCGGGGTGAAGTTCCCCCGTGCCTTCTGCTCCGCGGAGCTCGTCGTGCTTCGCCTCACTCGACCAACAACCTCTCGGCGTCGGCACCTACGTTGTGCCGGGTTTTGTTCAGGGCCGTACTACTCGGGAGTTCTCGAATTCCAGCACGGGGAACGCTCCCTTTCCAAACAGCAGGAATCAGCCATTCCGAGTGGTACAGGCCTCACATAAAACGGGCATAAAGAACGAGCCCCGGCAAAAAGCGGGGCCGGCATGAGCGCAGGGGCACCGGGCGAGTGCGCCGGGTGGCCGGAGGCCGTGAATTCTCTGTCGAAATGTTATGAACACAGAGGTGGGCCGTGTCAAAAGACCTGGCCCACCTCCGAGTATGCCTACGGCAACTTCCGTAGACGGCCCCCTACTTCAGTCGTGCCATGAGGGCGTGTTCGACGAGGGTGATGAGTCCGCTTTTGGCGTCGGCGCGGTGGCGGGCGTCGGTGGTGATGATGGGGGTGTCGGGGCCGATCTGGAGTGCTTCGCGTACTTCGTCGGGGGTGTAGGGCTGGTGTCCGTCGAAGCCGTTGAGGGCGATGACGAAGGGGAGTCCTGAGTTTTCGAAGTAGTCGACGGCGGGGAAGCAGTCGGCGAGGCGGCGGGTGTCGACGAGGACGACGGCGCCGATGGCGCCGCGGACGAGGTCGTCCCACATGAACCAGAAGCGGTCCTGTCCGGGGGTGCCGAAGAGGTAGAGGATGAGGTCTTGGTCGAGGGTGATGCGGCCGAAGTCCATGGCCACGGTGGTGGTGGTCTTGTCTCCGGTGTGGGTGAGGTCGTCGATGCCGGCGGAGGCGCTGGTCATGACGGCTTCGGTACGCAGCGGGTTGATCTCCGAGACGGCGCCTACGAACGTGGTCTTGCCCACGCCGAAGCCGCCCGCCACCACGATCTTCGCGCTGGTGGTCGATCGGGCCGCACCGCCGCTAGAGCTTGCGAAGTCCACTGAGCACCCTTTCGAGCAGTGTCACATCCGGCGTTCCGCCGGCCTCTCCGTTGCCCGGCTGGTGGATGGCCACCATGCCGGCCTCCGCCAGGTCGGCCACGAGGATGCGGGCGACGCCGAGCGGCATGGTCAGCAGCGCGGACACCTCCGCCACCGACTTGACCTCGCGGCACAGGTGGCAGATCCGCTGGTGCTCGGGGAGCAGCGTGGCGAGATGTGCCGGGTCTGCGGTCGTACTGACCAGCGCCTCGATGGCGAGCTGGTACCGCGGCCGGGTCCGGCCGCCGGTCATGGCGTACGGACGTACCAGCGGCTGATCGCCCTCAGGACCGTACGAGGCGTCGAGGGAGACGCCGTACGGATCGTGAGAGGCGGGTGGCGGGGTCATGAATCCTCCGGGCGTGACAGCAAGATGTCTGCGTGCCGTCTGACTTGGCCGGTGGGGGGCCGGTTGGGCGGCCTGACGGTGGGAAGCTGGGGAGTTCCTGGAAGGCTCAGTGCAGCAGACTTCCCTGGAGCTCGGCGCGCAGGTCCGGCGTGAGGACCGTACCGGCGCGGTCGACCAGGAGGGCCATTTCGTACCCCACCAGACCGATGTCGCACTCGGGGTGGGCGAGCACGGCCAGGGAGGAACCGTCGGAGACGGACATGAGGAAGAGGAAGCCGCGCTCCATCTCCACCACGGTCTGGTTGACCGGGCCGCCTTCGAAGATCCGGGACGCCCCCGCGGTCAGCGAGGTCAGCCCGGATGCCACGGCCGCGAGCTGATCTGCGCGGTCGCGGGGGAAGCCCTCGGACATGGCCAGCAGAAGTCCGTCTGCGGAGACCACCACGGTGTGGGACACCCCGGGGGTGTTGTCCACGAAATTGGTGATCAACCAGTTCAGATTCTGCGCAGCCTGACTCATCGGACTCAACTAACGCTCCTGCTGGTGAGAGGTGCCGAGGTTGAATCCGTTGTTCGCCGGGCCGGTGTTGCCCGCCTGACGACCTTGCTGGATACCCCGACGGAGATTGGTCAGCCGGCCGCGCACGTCAGCGGGCGCACGGGAGACCTGCGGACCGGTCTGAGTGGTCTGTTCCTGCGCGGTACCGGGTACCAGGTTGGCACGCGGGACCCTGCGGGGCAGACCGGAGGTGGTGATGCCGCCGGCCTGGGGCTTTTTGGCCCGCTCGGCCTGGCGTACCAGCTCGTCGTTGGGAGAGGTGCGCCAGGAGGAAGTGGCGCCCACACCGCCCGCGGCCGAACCGTGTGCGTCCGAACCGTTGCCGCTGGAGAAGTTGAAGCCCCCACCGTTCGTTCCGGAACCCTGGCCCTGCTGGTGGAGCTGGCCGAGCCCCGGGCGCCGGTTCTGGCCGGGACCCTGGGCCTGGCCCGTGGAGTCCGGGCCGCTCGTGCCCGGCCTGGTGAAGCCGGAGCCGTTGGTGTCGAAGCCGGCACCGTTGGTGTCGAAGCCCGAGCCGTTGGTGGGGAAACCGCCTGCGCCCGTGTCGTTCGCGCCGAAGCCCGCCGATCCGGAGCCGTTCGTCCCGGCACCGTTCGTGCCGAGCGCGTCGGAACCGCCCGAGGGGTCGCGGCGCGGCATCGGAGGCGCCGGCTGGTGCGCGGACGGGCTCGTCTGTCCCTCCGGGCCCTGGGGGGAGCCCGGCCGGCCGGTGTCCGCCGCGCCACCCTGCGCTCCGCCGCCCTGGGTGGCGTGGAACCAGTTGGTCTCCAGGGTGTCGTACAGCGGCGTACGGCCGTCACCGGGGCCCGAGGCCGGAGGCAGCGCCTCCGGCTGCGGCTGCGGCGGCAGGCTCGGCTGGCGGTAACCGCCCTCGGAGCCGGGCGCCGGGGCCGGGGCGGGCGGACGCGGGGCGTTGAAGTCCTGCTGGGCGGAGCCGAAGTCCGAGGACGGGCGGAAGCCCGAACCGTCGCTCTGGCCGCCCTGGGAGCCGTACTCCGGGGAGTAACCGGCCGGGGCGTTGAAGTCCGGACGCGGGAACTGCGCGGTGGCCGCGGGGTCCTGGCCGCCGCCGTGCGGGGCGTTCTGGTCGGGCCGGGGCCCGTCGAAGTCCGGACGCGGGAACTCGGAGGTGGTGCCGGGGTTCTGCCGGTCACCCGTCGGACGCGCGAACTGGCCGCTGGAGTCGTGCTCCTCGTGGCCGCGCGGCGCGTCCAGCGAGGGACGCCCCGACTGCTGGTCGCTGCCCCAACTGGGGGCCCCGGGGCGCTGCGGCTGCGGGGTGCCGCCGGGCAGTTCGGCGCGCGGTCCGCCGGGCGGCGGGAGCTGCCGGCCGCGGTCGGGGGCGCCGCCCTGCTGGAAGGCGTTCTGGGCGCGCCCGCTGAAGCCGTTCTGCCCCTGGCCGCCCTGGTTGCCCTGGCCGGCCGGACCGTTCTGGCCGCCGGGGCCGCCCTGCGTGCCGGGGCCGCTCTGGCCGAAGGCACCGCCGGGGCGGTCCGTACGCTGCTGGCCCTGACCCTGGCCGGGGCCGCCCTGTCCCTGGCCCTGCGAGGGGCCCTGGCCCTGCGCGGGACCCTGCGACGGGCCGAAGGCGTTCTGCGCGAAGATGTTGGGCTGTCCCGAGCCGGAACCCGAACCCTGGCCCTGACGCTGCGCGTCCTGGTTCCCGGCCCCCGAACCGTCACGGGACGGCAGCGCGGCACGCGGACCCGCACCGGTGCCGACCTGGCCGCGCGGCGCACCCGCGCCGAGCAGACCCCCGGGCGCCGGAGCGCCGCCGGGACCCGAACCGAGCCCGGGGCGTGCGCCGCCGGGCGCCACACCGGGACCGCCGGTGAGCTGACCGCCGGGCGGCGGCGCCTGGCCGAGCGGACCGCCCTGGCCGGGGGCGCCGGGCCGGCCGCCGATCGGGCCCTTCTTGCCGCCGTGGGCGACATCGACGGGCAGCATGACCAGCGCGGTCGTACCACCGGAGTCGGAGGGGCGGAGCTGGATCCTGATGCCGTGGCGCAGCGACAGCCGGCCGACCACGAACAGACCCATGCGGCGCGAGACCGAGACGTCCACGGTGGGCGGCGACGCGAGCCGCTCGTTGATCGCCGCGAGGTCCTCGGGGGAGAGGCCGATACCGGTGTCGTGGATCTCCACCAGCACCCGGCCGTCGGGCAGCGCGTGACCGGTGACACGGACCTTCGTCTGCGGCGAGGAGAACGACGTCGCGTTCTCCAGCAGCTCGGCGAGCAGGTGCACGAGGTCGTTGACGACACGTCCGGCGACCTCGGTCGTCGGTACGGAGGCCAGCTCGATGCGCTCGTACTGCTCCACCTCGGAGGCGGCGGCACGGAGCACGTCGACCAGCGGCACGGGGCGGGTCCAGCGACGGCCCGGCTCCTCGCCCGCGAGGACGAGGAGGTTCTCACCGTTACGGCGCATACGGGTCGCGAGGTGGTCCAGCTTGAACAGCGAGGAGAGCTGGTCCGGGTCGGCCTCGCGGGACTCCAGTTCGGAGATGAGCGAGAGCTGACGCTGGATGAGGCCCTGGCTGCGGCGCGAGAGGTTGGTGAACATCGCGTTGACGTTGCCCCGCAGCAGGGCCTGCTCGGCGGCGAGCCGGACGGCCTCGCGGTGCACGTCGTCGAAGGCCGCGGCGACCTTTCCGATCTCGTCCCTGGAGTGCACACCGACCGACTCGACGGAGGTGTCGACGTCCTGCGGGTCGGAGTCGGAGAGCTGCTTGACCAGCTCGGGCAGCCGGTCCTGGGCGACCCGGGTGGCCGTGTCCTGGAGACGGCGCAGCGAGCGGATCATGGACCGGGCGACCACGAAGGCGCCGACGAGCGAGACGCCGAGGACGACGAGGATCAGCGCGGCGTTGAGGATCGCGTCGCGCTGCGAGTCCGTACGCAGCTCACGCGCCTTGGCCTCCATCTCACCGAGCAGCGTGGCCTCGATGGTCTTCATCGCGTTGATCCGCGTAGATGCCTGGTCGGTCCAGTCCAGATACGAGCGGCTGGGCTCGCTCGCCAGACCGTCGGCCGTGCTGAGCACCCGGTCCGCGTACTTCTCGGACGACTGGATCTCGGGGTTGCCCTGCCCGTTGAGCGGGGCCATCAGCTCTTCGGCGTCGCCGCCCATCGACTCGTACAGGAAGCTGAAGGAGGTGAGGGCGTTCTTCTCCTTCGTCGCCGCGGCCAGACCGTAGAGCCGGTCGTTGTCGTCGAGCTTGCCCTTGGTGGACGGGTCGGCGGGCAGCGCGGCGGCGATGACGGCGCGCTGGATCGACGCGTACTCCTTGGCGGACGAGAACGCGGCCAGCGCGCGGGTGCGCTTGATCATGTCCGGGTTGTTCGTCGCCTGCGCCATGTCCTGCGAGAGGCTCAGCAGCGAGGTGATCAGTCCGTCGTACGCGTCGACGGTCAGCGAGTCCGAACCCGCGCCGACATAGGCGTCCTTGCGGATGGTGTTGATCCGGTTGACCTGCGTGGAGATCTGCCGGACGTTCGAGCGGATGCTCTCCAGCGCCTGGTCGCCGTCGGTGCTGCCGATGTCCACCGTGGCGTCGAGGAAGGTCTTCTTCGCCCGGTCGGTCTTCGTACGGCGGTCCTGGACCTTGAAGTCCTTGGCGCTCGCCCCGTTGGTCAGCGGCCCCGCCGACTCGTCGCGCTCCGCCTGGAGCGCCTGGGCGAGCGTGGTCGCCTCTTTGGTCATCTTGGTGAGCAGCTGCATGTGTTCGAGCTGCTGCATGTCGTTCAGCGACTCGTTGATCCGCAGCCCGCCCAGCGTGGTGGCCGCGACCACCGGCAGCGTCAGCAGCGCCACGAGGCGGGTACTGATGCGCCAGTTGCGCAGGGCTATTCGCGACCCGGGGTCGGTGGGCGACTTCGCGTTGGGCGCCGTCTGCGGAGGCGGCGGCGCGGTGGGCGCGCCGAGGCCGGTCTGTCCCGGACCGGGACGTGCGCCCCGGCCGCCGCTCTGGTCACCCGACGGAGCCGGGCCCGGGTTCTGGGTGTGCTGGGGCGAGGAGCCGCGGTCGGATCCGCCGCGGTGCTCCTGCTCCGCCGCAGCGCTGCCATCCCTCTTGTAACGTCCCTGCACTAGCGTCGCAACCTCTGGACCAGGCGTCCCCCCGCTGTAACGGCGGGACGGTGTCGGCGTCGTGGGGCACGGAAACGCACCCCATGGTGGTCGTGAGTGACCGGCGCTGCTCCCCTTCCCCACCGCCACTCGGCGCTGCGTTGCGCCCCTGCGCGCCGGCACATCCAAACCCGCGGCGGTGGGGGGAATTCCAGCACAGTGCAGGATCTCCAACAAGGGCGGCGGGCAGGGCTGTGACCTGAATGACACGCAGTGAGCACCGGGTCACCGGCCGTCGAGAGCCGGGGCGGAGGAAACGGACTTACGCGTACGAGCCATGTACGGGTGGGGGGTGTCCCAGTCCGGATGATCAGCAGCGGAATGCAACGTTCAGTAACGCAATGTCCGTTTCCATGGTCATCAACCAGCGCCCGGAATGGGGGAAATGCCTGGCGGCTCGTGAGGAAACTCACACGGTGATCGACGATCGATCGCCGCTCCGGCGGGGAATCGGATGTTTAGCCTGACGCTTTACAGGGATGGCACATCCGACAACCGGCGCTCCAGCGCCCGTAAACCAGACAAGGTCCGACACCACAGATGAGCCCGCAGAAGACAACGATGATGTTCCGCAACACCGCCAACCCCCGGCGCACCACGCTGGCGCATCTGAAGGACGCCGAGGAACTGGCCCCCGCCGCGCAGCCGGAACACTCCGTCGCCCTCCCGAACCGTACGGCCAACCCGCGCCGTACGACCCTGATGGTCGCCCCGACCGCCCCGGCGGCCACCGCGGAGGCCGAGCCCGCCGCCGCCCCCGCCGCCTCGTAGCGGCCGCACACCCGGGACCGCCTCCGCCCGTTCCGTGTCCGTACGCCGCGTCGCGTCCATGCCCGGTAGTACGCGTCAGGGGGGCCGCCCGTTCACGCGCCGCCCCCGGCCCGGGGCGACCCGTTAGCCTGGAGCGTCAGTCTTCAGACCCGGGGCGCCAGGCTCCGGACCGGTCAGCAAGTGAGGGGCGAACAGCTTCCGTGCGCATCGCCAGATTCTCCATCGACGGCAATGTCGCCTTCGGCGCGGTCGAGGGCGACGGCAGCGGCGACACCGCCGGCCTCGTCCTCGACATCATCAAGGGCATTCCGTACACCGACTTCGAGCTCTCCGGCACCAAGGTCCCGCTGAGCAAGGTGCGGCTGCTCCCGCCCGTCCTCCCCAACAAGGTCGTGGCCTTCGGCCGCAACTACGCGGAGCACGCGGCGGAGCTGGGCAACGCGGTCCCCGACGCGCCGTTCGCCTTCTTCAAGCCCACCACCTCGGTGATCGGCTCGGGCGACGCCATCGAGTACCCGTCCTTCTCGAACGAGGTGCACTACGAGGCCGAACTGGCCGTGGTCATCGGGCGGATGTGCCGTGAGGTGCCGCGCGAACGCGTCAAGGACGTCATCTTCGGCTACACCTGCGCCAACGACGTCAGCGCGCGCGACATCCAGAAGAGCGAGAAGCAGTGGGCGCGCGCGAAGGGCTTCGACACCTCGTGCCCGCTCGGCCCCTGGGTGGAGACCGAACTCGACCCCTCCGACGTCACCATCCAGTGCACCGTCAACGGGGAACAGCGGCAGCTCGGCCGTACGAGCGACATGATCAACTCCGTCGAGGACCTGATCGTCAACATCAGCGAGGCCATGACGCTCCTCCCCGGTGACGTCGTCCTCACGGGCACCCCCGCGGGGGTCGGCCCCCTCAGCGTCGGCGACGAGGTCGCCGTCACCATCGAAGGTATCGGCACTCTCACCAACAAGGTGATCAAGCGTGGCTAGCGCACCCGTCCGTGTACGTTTCTGTCCCTCCCCGACCGGCAACCCCCACGTGGGCCTGGTCCGTACCGCCCTGTTCAACTGGGCGTTCGCCCGCCACACCGGCGGCACCCTGGTCCTGCGCATCGAGGACACCGACGCGGCGCGCGACTCCGAGGAGTCGTACGTCCAGCTCCTCGACTCGCTGCGCTGGCTCGGGCTCGACTGGGACGAGGGCCCCGAGGTGGGCGGCCCGCACGCGCCGTACCGCCAGTCGCAGCGCATGGACCTCTACCGCGACATCGCGGACCGGCTCCTGGCCGGCGGGTACGCCTACCACTGCTACTGCACCACCGAGGAGCTGGACGCCCGCCGCGAGGCTGCGCGCGCCGCGGGCCGGCCGTCCGGGTACGACGGCCACTGCCGCGACCTGACCGCCGAGCAGAAGGCGGCGTACGAGGCGGAGGGCCGCAGCGCCATCGTCCGCTTCCGGATGCCCGACGAGCCGGTCACCTTCACGGACCTGGTCCGCGGCGAGCTGACCTTCACCCCGGAGAACGTTCCGGACTACGGCATCGTCCGTGCCAACGGCGCCCCCCTCTACACGCTCGTCAACCCCGTCGACGACGCCCTGATGGAGATCACCCACGTCCTGCGCGGCGAGGACCTGCTCTCCTCCACGCCGCGCCAGGTCGCGCTCTACAAGGCGCTGACGGAGCTGGGCGTCGCGAAGGGCGTCCCCAGCTTCGGACACCTTCCGTACGTCATGGGGGAGGGCAACAAGAAGCTCTCCAAGCGCGACCCCCAGGCGTCCCTGAACCTCTACCGGGAGCGCGGCTTCCTCCCCGAGGGGCTGCTCAACTACCTCTCGCTGCTGGGCTGGTCGCTCTCCGCGGACCGCGACCTGTTCTCCATGGACGAGATGGTCGCCGCGTTCGACATCGCGGACGTCAACGCCAACCCGGCCCGCTTCGACCTGAAGAAGGCCGAGGCGATCAACGCCGACCACATCCGGCAGCTCGACGTGAAGGCGTTCGCCGACGCCTGCGCCCCGTGGCTGAAGGCCCCGTACGCCCCCTGGGCGCCGGAGTCCTTCGACGCGGCGGCCTTCGACGCGCTGGCCCCGCTGGCCCAGACCCGGGTCACGGTCCTCTCGGACATCACCGCCAACGTCGACTTCCTCTTCCTGGACGAGCCCGTCGAGGAAGAGGCGTCCTGGGCGAAGGCGATGAAGCCGGGCGCGGACGCGCTGCTCACCACGGCCCGCGCGAAGATCGCGGAGGCCGACTGGAACGCGGAGTCCCTGAAGAACGCGGTCCTCGCGGCCGGCGAGGAACACGGCCTGAAGCTCGGCAAGGCCCAGGCCCCGGTCCGCGTCGCCACCACGGGCCGCACGGTCGGCCTGCCGCTCTTCGAGTCCCTGGAACTCCTGGGCCGCGAGCGCACGCTGGCCCGCGTCGACGCCGCGCTGGCGAAGCTGACGGCGTAAACGGCACGCGGCAGGCGTACCGCACCCGAGGCCCGGGGGGGGGGGGGGGCGCGGGGAAGCCGCGCGCCACCCCGGGGGGGGGGGCGGGGCCCGCGCCCCCGCGCGC
>NZ_JBHZDA010000072.1:0-36075 GCF_042755665.1 Streptomyces sp. NPDC059142 | reverse complement strand
GGCGTCACACAGTTCGTGTGACGCGGCCCGCGGCGTGTGCTGTTGTGCGCTTGATGCGGTCAGGCGGACTTCCGGCTGTCCCGCGGGTGCACGGCGATGTTCATGGCGCCGGAGCGCAGGACCGCCAGCCTCTCGGCCAGCACCTCCTCCAACTCCTCGCGTGTGCGCCGCTCCATGAGCATGTCCCAGTGCGTACGCGCAGGCTTGCCCTTCTTCTCTTCGGGGCCATCCCCGTCCACCAGGAGTGCCTGGGCGCCACACGCCTTGCACTCCCACTCCGGCGGAATTTCCGCCTCTACCGAGAACGGCATCTCAAATCGATGGCCGTTCTGGCATGCGTACTCCACCGCCTGGCGCGGGGCCAGATCGATGCCGCGGTCCGTCTCGTAGCTGGTCACCACGAGTCGCGTGCCGCGGAGAGCTCGCTCACTCATGAATCGTGCCTCCCGGGCTTGTCGCCCACAGGACAGGTGTCGCTGTCGTCGTCATCCGGTCAACGTTCGGTCGGCGGTAAAGATTCCCGTTACGGGTCGTGCCTCGTCCGTCGTGCCGCTGCTTATCAAGGGTTGCGTACCCACCGGCGCCCGGTTTGTCACATCTAACAGGAGATGTCACCCAACGATTTCATTGGTCGAGTACGCAGTAACGGTCCGCCTGGCAGGCCAAACGCGTACACTACCGCCCTTTCACTTCAACGTCTAAATCCGGTCCGGTACGGGGTTCCCCGCGGCGGCGATCGCCGCCTTGACGGGTACCCGCGCCAGCAGCGCCGAACCGATCGCGAAGAAGACCACCAGCGAGATGATCGCATCCCGGTAGCTCCCGGTGAGCTGGAACGCGAGACCGAACACCAGCGGCCCCAGCCAGCTCAGCCCCCGGTCGCTCATCTCGTACGCGGAGAAGTACTCGGCCTCCTTGCCGCTCGGTACGAGATGGGAGAAGAGCGAACGCGAGAGCGCCTGGCTGCCGCCCAGCACCAGACCGATCGCCGCGGCCATCAGATAGAACGCGACCGGCGCCCCCGCGGGCAGGAAGTAGCCCGCCGCGAGGATCAGCGTCCAGACGGCCAGCGAACCCAGGATGACGCGTTTGGCCCCGTACGCCCTGGCCATCCGGCCCATTCCCAGCGCGCCGGCCACCGCCAGGATCTGCACCAGCAGTACGGCGGTGATCAGCGTCGTCTGGTCCAGGCCCAGCTCCTCCGAGCCGTAGATGGACGCCTGGGAGATCACCGTCTGGATGCCGTCGTTGTAGATCAGATAGGCGAGCAGGAAGGAGAGCGTCAGCGGATGGCGGCGCATGTCCCGCAGCGTGGCCATGAGCTGCCGCCAGCCGGTGCCCACCGCCCCCTCGCCGCGCGGCGCCACCCGCCGGTCGCGCAGCCGCCGCAGCGGTACGAGCGTGAAGGCGCCCCACCAGAGCCCCGCCGACGCCAGACAGATCCGTACCGCCGTCGACTCGGAGACCCCGAAGGCGTCGTGCCCGGTGTAGAGCACCAGATTGAGGACCAGGACCAGCGCGCCCGAGGTGTAGCCGAACGCCCAGCCCCGCGAGGAGACCGCGTCCCGCTCGTCCGGCTCCGCGATCTGCGGCAGATACGCGTTGTAGAGCACCATCGAGACCGCCAGCGCGGCGTTCGCCACGACGAGCAGCAGCGCACCCAGCAGGTAGCGGTCCCCGTCGAGGAAGAACATGCAGGTCGTGGCCGTCGCCCCGAGATACGCCGATGCCGCGAGCAGCGGCTTCTTCCGCCCGGTGCGGTCCGCCACCGCGCCCACCAGCGGCATCACCAGCACCGCCACCACGATCGAGACGGAGACCGCGTACGCGAAGACCGAGCCCGCGCGCACCGGGACGCCCAGCGGATGGACGAACCCCTCGGCGTCGGCGGCGTTCTTCGCCACCGACGTCAGATAGGGGCCGAGGAAGACGGTGAGCACGCTCGTCGAATAGACCGAGCACGCGAAGTCGTAGAAGTACCAGCCGTGTTGCTCACGCTTGAGGGCCTTCGCCCCGTCGGCCTGCTCCACCGTGTCAGCGGTCACCCGCGCTGCCTCGCTCTCCCCGTACGGACGCCGCGCCCGGCCCTCGGTACCCACCCGGGCACTACCGCCAGGCTCCCCGTGCGGTCAACACCGAGCGCAGCGTTTCCAGTTGATCAGTCATGATGCCATCCACGCCGAGATCGACAAGCGCTTCCATGCGTACGGGGTCGTTGACCGTCCACACATGGACCTGGAGTCCGCGCGCGTGCGCCGTCCGCACGAAGCGCTCGTCCACCACCCGGACGCCGTTCTGCGCCTCGGGGACCTGGGCGCAGACCGCGCCGGCCCGGACCGGGACGGGGATCCCGTACGACCGCAGCCGCAGGGCCGCCACGCCCCGCACCCCGTACGAGGTGGCCAGCCGGGGGCCCGCGAGACGGGCCGCGCGGGCCACCCTGGCCTCGGAGAACGAGCCCACGCACACCCGGTCCCAGCTCCCGGTCGCGCGGATCAGCTCGACCAGCGGGACCAGGGCGGGCGCCGCCTTGATGTCCACGTTCCAGCGGGCCTCGGGGAACTCCTCCAGCAGCTCCGCGAAGAGCGGCAGCGGCTCATGGCCCGCCACCCTCGCCCGCCGCACCTCGTGCCACGGCAGCTCCGCGATGGCGCCCCGGGCGTCCGTCACCCGGTCCAGCGTCGGATCGTGGAAGGCGACGAGCCGCCCGTCCGAGGTGGCGTGCACATCGGTCTCGAAGTAGCGGTAGCCGAGACCGGCCGCACGGCGGAAGGCGGCGGCCGTGTTCTCCAGGCCGTCCGCGGCGCCGCCCCGGTGGGCGAAGGGAATGGGGCCGCCCGCGCCGGGCCGGTCCAGATAAGGGTGGAGTTCGCGCGTCACGGCCGCAGTATGGCGCCTCCCGGTGACCCGGCGGCGACCACCGTGCTGCCGTTGTCCGCCGCGGGGATGGCGAAGACCCGCAGGAAGAGCTGGGCCAGCGGCCCGATGGCCAGCGTGTACGCCACCGTGCCGACACCCACGGAACCGCCGAGCGCGAACCCGGTGGCGACGACCGCCACCTCGATCGCGGTACGCACCAGCCGCACCGAGCGGCCCGTCAGCCGGTGCAGCCCGGTCATCAGACCGTCCCGCGGCCCCGGGCCGAAGCGGGCCGCGATGTAGAGCCCGGTGGCCACCCCGTTGAGCACGATCCCCGTGACCAGCAGCGCGATCCGCGCGGGCAGCGCGTGCGCCTCGGGGACCAGGGCGAGCGTCGCGTCGATCGCCAGCCCCACCACGAAGACGTTGGAGACCGTGCCCAGCCCCGGCCGCTGCCTGATCGGAATCCAGAGCAGCAGCACCGCCGCGCCCACGACGATCGCCACGACCCCCATCGAGAGCCCCGTCAGCTCGGACAGCCCCTGGTGCAGCACCCCCCACGGCTCCAGCCCCAGACCGCCGCGCACCACCAGCGCCGCGCTCGCGCCGTACAGCGCGAGACCGACGTAGAGCTGACAGAGCCGACGGGCCAGATGAGGGGTCCGGAGACCGGAGGTGATGGACATGATGCCGTCCCTTGATGCAATGGTGGACTGATGCGTGTCACTCTGTGGCAGGCCGACAGCGACCAACCAGGGCCAATTCGGGGAAGGTGGACTGATTTCCATGGCACAGTGGACCTCGGCGGTCGGAGCGGCTCAGCTCGCCCGGCAGCTCCAAGCCCAGCAGCCCCGGCCCGCGGGCCCCGGCAGCCGCCGCCCGCCCGCCTACCGGGCGCTCGCCGACGGTATCCGGCTGCTCGTCCTCGAAGGCCGCGTCCCCGTCGCCGCGCGCCTCCCCGCCGAACGCGAACTGGCGCTCGCCCTCACCGTCAGCCGTACGACCGTGGCCGCCGCCTACGAGGCGCTGCGCTCCGAGGGCTTCCTGGAGTCCCGCAGGGGCGCGGGAAGCTGGACGGCCGTCCCCGCGGGGCACCCGCTGCCCGCGCGCGGCCTCGAACCCCTGCCGCCCGAATCGCTCGGCTCCGTCATCGACCTCGGTACGGCCGCGCTGCCGGCCCCCGAGCCCTGGCTCACCCGGGGCGTCCGGGGCGCGCTGGAGGAGCTGGCGCCGTACGCCCACACCCACGGCGACTATCCGGCGGGACTCCCGGCGCTGCGGCAGATGCTCGCCGACCGCTACACGGCGCTCGGCGTCCCGACCATGCCCGAACAGATCATGGTCACCACCGGCGCCATGGGCGCGATCGACGCGATCTGCCACCTCTTCGCCGGCCGGGGCGAACGGATCGCCGTGGAGTCGCCCAGCTACGCCAACATCCTCCAGCTCATGCGCGAGGCGGGCGCCCGGCTGGTGCCCGTCGCCATGGCCGAGGGCCTGACCGGCTGGGACCTCGGCCGCTGGCGCCAGGTGCTGCGCGACGCGGCGCCCCGGCTCGCGTACGTCGTCGCCGACTTCCACAACCCGACGGGCGCCCTGGCCGACGAGGACCAGCGGCGCGGTCTGGTCGACGCGGCACGCTCCGCGGGCACCGTCCTGGTCGTCGACGAGACCATGTCCGAGCTGCGCCTCGACCCGGAGGTGGACATGCCGCGCCGGGTCTGCGCCTTCGACCCGGCGGGCAGCACGGTCCTCACGGTCGGCTCCGCCAGCAAGGCGTTCTGGGCGGGGATGCGGATCGGCTGGGTGCGCGCCGCCCCCGACGTGATCCGCTCCCTGGTCGCCGCGCGCGCCTACGCGGACCTGGGTACCCCGGTGCTGGAACAGCTCGCCGTCAACTGGCTGATGCGGACCGGCGGCTGGGAGGAGGCCGTCGCGCTGCGCCGCGCCCAGGCCCGCGAGAACCGGGACGCGCTGGTGGCGGCGGTGCGCGAGCGGCTGCCCGGCTGGCGGTTCGACGTGCCGCACGGCGGGCTGACCCTGTGGGTGCGCACCGGCGGGCTCTCCGGCTCCCGGCTGGCCGAGGTGGGCGAGCGGGTCGGCGTACGGGTGCCCTCGGGGCCCCGCTTCGGGGTCGACGGGGCGTTCGAGGGGTACGTACGACTGCCGTTCACCGTGGGCGGCCCGGTCGCCGTGGAGGCGGCGACCCGGCTCGCGGCGGCGGCGCGCCTGGTGGAGACGGGCGCGGCCACGGGCACCGACGCGCCGCGCACCTTCGTCGCCTGAGCCTCTGAGCCCCTGAGCCCCTGAGCGTCCGAGCGCCCGGGGTGCGTCAGCCCTCGGCGGCGACCGGCGCGGGCGCCTGTCCCGGCACCTGTTCGTACGCCTGCCGCTGGGTCTGCTGGCGGGGCGGCAGCAGATCCAGCACGGCGCGGCGGTGCGCCTCGCCCGTGGCGTCGTCGTACGGGTCGGGCGTGGCCGGGACCTGGAGCCTGAGCACGGGGGCCGTGCCGAGCCGTACGTACCCCCGGCCGGGCGGGACGTCCGGGGTGGGCGTGGTGTGCGGCTCCACCCCGAGCACCGCCGCCACCCGCGCGGGCGTGGCGGGCCCGAGGACGATCCGGGCGCGGGTGTGCGCGGTCACGTCCGGGTGCAGCAGGTCGAGGGCGTCGAGGTGTTCGGCGACGACGACGGTCACCTGCGCGGTCCTGCCGTGCCGCAGCGGGACCTGGAGCAGCTCCTGCGGATCGGGCCGGCCGCCGGCCGCCGCGAGATGGCCGAGGACGCCCGGCCGGTCGCAGAGGACCCACAGCGGGCGCCGGGCGTCCTCGGGGGCGGGGAGCCCGGCTTGGCGGGCGCGGTCGATCTCGATCAGCCGCCGTTCGGTCTCGCGCGCGGCCCAGTCGAGACCGGCGAGCGCCCCTTCGAGTCCGCACTCCACGGCGAGCACGCCGGTACGCCCGGCCAGACAGGCGAAGTCGCCGTTCCCGCCGCCGTCCACGACCAGGACGTCGCCGTGGGGCAGCGCCTGGAGCGCGAGCGAGCGCAGCAGGCCGGTGGCGCCGCTGCCCGGCCTCCCCGCGACCAGCAGATGCGGCTCGGGGGAGCGCGGCCCGGTCCGCCAGACCACCGGGGAAGCGTCCCGGTGGCCGGTGTCCGTCGCCACGGGCACGGTGCGCGGTACGGCGCCGTCGTCGGTGAAGCCGAGGACGCTCTCGCCGGGCGCCGTGACGAAGCGCTGGGCGGCGATGTCGGTGGGGAGCGGGGGCAGGACCGTCATCAGCAGCCGGTTGCCCTCCTCGTCCCAGTCGAAGAGGTACTCGCGTCCGCGCCCCGACTTCGCGTGCAGGAGCTGTTCGACCCGGGCGCGTTCCGCGGGTTCGCCGTCGGGGAAGTACGGCGGGTAGGTCACCTGGAGCCGGGTGAGCCGGCCTTCGCCGTCGAAGGCGTGGTCGGCGAAGGCGGTGCTCCACGCGCCGCCGTGGGTGAAGAGCGGACTGGGATCCTCCGCGACCGCGAAGTACGGCACGAGGGCCTCGTAGAGGGACTGGAGGCGCCGTACCTCCGCCTCGTCGGGGCCGGTCCGCACGGTCGGGCGGTCCCGTCCCTGCCAGCCGGCCACGCCCATCACGGTGAGCAGGGCCAGCAGTGGCCCGTACGGCATGAGCACGACCAGCAGGACACAGGCGGCGGCCAGGAACAGCGTGGGACCGCGCCGGTCCTTGGGCATGGCCGCCCATCTCCGGCGGGTCGCGGCGGCCATCAGCCGCAGGCCGCGGACGATCGTGATCAGCGGATGGAGCACGTCGGTGGCGCCGTCCGCGGCCGTGCGGGCCATCTCCCGCCCGCGCGCGATCCGGTCGCCGCCGCTGGTCAGCAGGTGGGTGAGGGGGAGCCGGGCCACGTCTGTCTCCTGGGGGTGGGGAAGGGATGGGCGGGCGTCAGAACTTGATCCCGCCCAGGAGGCCGGCGAGGCTCGCGCCGCCGGCCGTGATGCTCGGCGCGATGGCGGTCCCCGCGAGGTAGAAGCCGAAGAGTGCGCAGACGATCGCGTGCGACGCCTTGAGCCCGTCCTTCCGGAAGAAGAGGAAGACGATGATTCCGAGCAGTACGACGCCGGACATGGACAGAATCATGAGCATTCTCCTGGTTTGTGGGGACAGTCACCATGAGTTCTTCCAGGATCACGAAAAGTATCTATGCGATAAAAGGTGCAAATGAGTGAAATGTTCTGCATTTCACTGAACTGGCGCACGAGCGCCCGCCACCCCGTCCGAGGACGTCCGGAGTCTCCGCTTCCTCTTACGGCACCGGGCAGTACCCTGTCGGTTTACTCCGCACAGACATTCCGGAAGGCGGTCCCGCCGATGAGTGAAGCCCCCGACCCCGAGGTGATCGAACTGGCCTCGAAGGTCTTCGATCTGGCCCGCACGGGCGAGGCCGTGACGCTCGCCGCCTACGTCGACGCCGGGGTGCCCGCCAACCTCACCAACGACCGGGGCGACTCCCTCCTCATGCTCGCCGCCTACCACGGCCACCTGGCGGCCGTGGAAGCGCTCCTCGCCCGCGGCGCCGACGCCGGCCGGGGCAACGACCGCGGCCAGACCCCCCTCGCCGGAGCCGTCTTCAAGGGCGAGGACGAGATCATCCGCGCACTGCTCGCCGGTGGAGCGGATCCGGCCGACGGCAGCCCCTCCGCGGTGGATACCGCGCGCATGTTCGGGAAGACGCACCTCCTGGAGCTGTTCGGGGCCCGGTGACCGTCGTGACGGACAGCGTCGTAAATGTGGTCGCGGTGGCGAAATGGCTGGGTCATCATGACGACGGGCCCACGGAGGGCCACCGACGAGAGGCAGGAAAGATGGTCTGCGTGAGGCAGAAGACGACAACGGACGGCCGAACATGTCGCCGCACCGTCTAGACGAGTCATTCCGAAGTCCCGTCTGCGGTGAGGTGCCGTGCACGCGCATCCGCGGCGCTGTCGTCGGTCGTCCCCAAGGCCTCGGCCCGGCTCGACCGGGGGAGGCTCCGTCCGCTCCCGCGTCGCCTCCTTCCTCCGCCCTGCGGCCGCACGCACCTGACACCGCCCCGCCCGCCCCACGGGGCGGACGACGCTACTTCGGAACAACTCGTCCAGAGCCGCGACCGGCGATGCCCGCCCCCGACGAGGCGGAGACCGCCGGAAGAGGCACACGGACGTGGTCAGGTCCGAGAGGGCTTCGGCACCACACCCCCCGGTTGCGTCGACAGCTTGATGTGAGGCTTTCTCCATGTTCGATCCAGTCATAGCGCCGAGCGGCACGCTGCTCGGCCTGTTGCAGAGGGGCCGCGGCGACGGCACGCTGCACGCCCTCGCCGCACCCCGGGCGGAGGCGCTCGCCGCCCTCAACCACTGCGTGCTGAACGACCCGCGCCACGACTGGCAGGTCGAGAACCGCTCGCTGTACTACGCCCGTCTCTATCTGGACATCCACGGCGGTCTCGACGCCATCGACGACCACCTCTTCCGCGCCGAGGACCACCTCGACCCGGACGAGTCGCGCACCGGGCTGTCGCTCGCCGTCCTCGGCCACCTCGCCGCGTACGGCAGGCACGACGCGCTCGACCTGCTCCGGCGCTACACCGCCACCGGCACCAACTGGGCCTGGGCCCTGGACGAGCTCGCGCTGCGCGACGACGACACGGGCCTGCGCGCCCTCGCCGGCCCCGTCCTCGACCGCTTCCCCGCCACCCCCGACGGCGACGCGGAACTGGCGTCCACCGTGCGCGACGCCTTCGAACCCCGGCCCTGGCGGCTCTGGGCCGACGACCCGCGCCCCACGGTCGGCGCCCGCATCAGAGCCGCCGGCGAACAGGGCTCCTTCGACCGCTGGCAGCGCCAGATGCGGCCCAGCGGCCCCCGCCCCGGCTGGAGCGTCCAGGCCGTCTTCGACTGGGCCCAGCAGGGCCTGGAACGCGGCACCGAACTCCACCTCCCCGCGGCCCGCTGCCTCACCGCCGTCGCCGGACCCGGCGACCGTCCGCTCATCGTCGAGGCGGCCAGGAGCGGCCCCGGCGGGGCGCGCTGCGCCGCGCTCCACTACCTGGCCGAGGCCCGTGACCCGGCCGTCCTCGACCTGATCGAGGCGGCGGCCGGCGACCCGCACCGGGCCGTCGCCCACGCCGCGGTCTCCGCCTTCGAGCGGATGTGCGGCGACGAGGCCGTCGACCGGGCCCGCGGCTGGATCCACCGCCCCGACGCCCTCGGCGCGTCCGCCGCCGGCGTCCTCGCCTGCCGCGGCGGTACGAAGGACACCCCCCTGGTTCTCGGCGCCCTGCGCGAGACCGTGCGGGCGGAGGGCCCCGACTCGCCCCGGCTGTGGTCCCTCGTCGACGGCACGGGCCGCCTCGGCATCGTCTGCGCCGCACCCGTGCTGCGCCATGTCTACCGGGAGACCGCCTCTTCCCAGCTCCGGGGCCGCGCGGCCCGCGCCCTGGCCGCCACCGACCCCTCGTACGCCACCGGGTTCGCCGTCGAATGCCTGTGGGACTGCGAGGAGACCACCCGGGAGATCGCCGCGCTGCACGCCGAGACCGGCGACGTCCGCGTCGCCGACCGGCTGCGGCGGCTCGCCGCCGACCCGGCCGAGGAGGCCGAGGTCCAGACGGCCGTACGCAACCGGATGGGCCCGGACGCGGCGACCCGGTGAACACGCCGTAACACCCCGGGTGTGGCGCGGGGACACCACGCGCCGCACCCGGGACACCCTCGCCCGGAGCAGGGACGCCCCGCTTCCAATGCTCACGGGACGTTCCCCACGCGGAAAGATCCACGTTGGCAGGGACACGCTCGGTACGACGACAACACGGATATGCGTGTCGTCATCGTCACCGAGTCCTTCCCGCCCGACGTCAACGGCGTGGCCCACTGCGCCCTCCAGACCGCCCGGCACCTCGCCGCGCGCGGTCACGACCCCCTCGTCATCGCCCCCTCCGTCGCCGGCGACGACGAGACCGACACACCGTGCCCCGTGGTACGCGTGCCCTCCCTGCCCCTGCCCGGCTATCCCCAGGTACGGGTGGCCCTCCCCAGCCGCCGGATCGCGGCCACCATCACCGCCCACCGCGCCGACCTCGTCCACCTCGCGAGCCCCTTCGTCCTCGGCGTCCGCGGCATGACCGCCGCCGCCCGCCTCGGCGTCCCCGCCGTCGCCGTCTACCAGACCGATCTGGCCGGCTACGCCCGTACCTACGTGGGCGCGGGGGAGGCCGCCGCCTGGCGCCGCCTCAAGGCCGTCCACACCGCGGCCGACCGCACCCTCGCCCCGTCCAGCGCCGCCGTCGCCGACCTCGCCGAACACGGCATCCCCCGGGTCAGCCTCTGGCCGCGCGGCGTGGACACCGTACGGTTCCGCCCCGAACTGCGCGACGAGGCGCTGCGGCGCCGGCTCGCCCCCGACGGCGAACTGATCGTCGGCTACGTCGGCCGGCTCGCCGCCGAGAAGCACGTCGAACTCCTCGCGGGCGTCTGCGCCCTGCCCGGCGTCCGCGTCGTCATCGTCGGCGACGGCCCCAGCGAGACCTCCCTGCGCACCGCCCTGCCCGGCGCCGTCTTCCTCGGACGCACCACCGGCGCCGCGCTCGCCAGGACCTTCGCCTCCTTCGACCTCTTCGCGCACACCGGCCCCTACGAGACCTTCTGCCAGACCGTGCAGGAGGCCATGGCCAGTGGCGTCCCGGTGATCGCGCCCGCCGCGGGCGGACCGCTCGACCTCGTCGATCACGGCCGTACGGGACTCCTCGTCACCCCGCACGACACGGACGCCGTCACCGAGGCCGTCCGCACCCTCGCCCACGCGCCCGCCCGCCGCGCCGCCTACGGACGGGCCGGCCGCGCCGCCGTCGAGGACCGGACCTGGGCCGCCGTCGGGGACCAGCTCCTCGGCCACTACGCCGAGGTGCTCGGCGCGCGCACGGCGGTGGTCGCGTGAGCGCGCTGCGGATCGTACGGCTCGCCAACTTCGTCACCCCGTCCTCCGGCGGACTGCGCACCGCCCTGCACGCACTGGGCAGCGGCTACCGCACGGCCGGACACGAACCGGTACTGATCGTCCCCGGGGAGCACGCGTCCGACGAGGACACCGAACAGGGCCGGGTGATCACCCTGCCAGGACCCGAACTGCCCGGCACCGGCGGCTACCGTGTCCTGGCGGCCCGGCGCCGCCTGCGCGACGTGCTCGAAGGGATCGCGCCCGACCGGCTGGAGGTCTCCGACCGGACCACCCTGCGCTGGACCGGCGAATGGGCCAGACGCCACCGGATCCCCTCCGTCATGGTCTCCCACGAGACGGCCGACGGGGTGCTGCGCACCTGGGGCGTGCCGGGAGCGGCCGCAGGCCGCGCCGCCGACCGGCTCAACACCCGCAGCGCCTGGGCGTACTCACGGATCGTCTGCACCACCGAGTGGGCGGAGCGCGAGTTCCTGCGCATCGGCGCCCGCAACGTGGTGCGCGCCCCGCTCGGCGTGGACCTCGACCGCTGCCGCCCGCAGCGCCGCGACCCCGCCCTGCGCGCCCGGTACGCCAGGGGCGCCGACGTCCTCCTCGTCCTCGGCTCCCGGCTGTCCGTCGAGAAGCGGCCCGGCGCCGCGCTCGACACGCTGGCCGAGCTGCGCCGGCGGGGCGTCCGCGCGTCGCTGGTCGTCGCGGGCGAGGGACCGCTGCGCGCCGGACTGGCCCGCAGGGCCGGGGCACAGGGGCTGCCCGCGGTCTTCCTCGGCCATGTCGGCGACCGCGCCGCGATGGCCGGCCTCCAGGCGTCCGCCGACATCTGCCTCGCCCCGGGCCCCGCCGAGACCTTCGGCCTCTCCGCCCTGGAGGCGCTGGCCTGCGGCACCCCGGTCGTCGCCAGCGCCTCGTCCGCGCTGCCCGAGGTGATCGGCGACGCGGGCCGGGCGGCGGCCGACGACGCGGTCTCCTTCGCGGACGCCGTCGAGGACCTGCTGGCCCGCCCCGAGGACACCCGTCGCGCGGCGGCCCGCGCACGGGCCGAACTCTTCGGCTGGGACACGGCCGTGGCCGGCTTCCTCGCCGCGCACGACGCCCACCCCGTGACCACCGCCCCGCGCCCGGACGGGACACGCCGATGACCCCGCAGACCGGACCCGCGCCCACGGCCACCCCTCTGGAGTCCGTACCGTCCCCGCGGCGCGGCGGCACCAGCCGCACCCCGGCGACCGCGCCCCCGCGGTACGCCGCGCTCGGGGACTCCCTCACCTTCGGGATCGGCGACCCCGTCGACGGCGGCGCGTGGCGCGGATGGGCCGCGCTGCTCGGAGCCGCCCTCGGCGGCGAGGACGGGACACCGTTCCGGAACTTCGCCGTCAGCGGCGCCCTCACCCGCGACGTCGAGGAGCGGCAGACCCCCGACGCCCTGGCCTTCGCCCCCGACATCGCCTCCGTCGTCGTCGGCGTCAACGACACGCTCCGCTGCGCCTTCGACATCCAGGACCTCGCCCCGCGCATCGACCGTATCTGCGCCGCCCTCGCCGCACAGGGCACCGTCCTGCTCACCGCCTGTCTGCCCGACCCCGGCGCCATGCTCGGACTGCCCGCCCCGCTCGCCCGGCCGCTCGCCCGGCGCCAGCGGGCCGTCAACGCCGTCGTCCACGCCCTCGCGACCCGGTACGACACCGTCCACCTGCACCTCGCCGACACCGCCTGGGTCACCGACCGGACGCTGTGGAGCGCCGACCGGCTGCACCCGGGGGAGCGCGGCCACCGCCTGATCGCCGCGGGCTTCCACGCGGCGCTCACCGCACGGGGGTTTGCCCTCGGCCCGCCGCCCGCCCCGGATCCCGACCGGGCGCCGCCCACCCGCGCCGAGTCGCTGCGCTGGCTCGCGACCTCCGGCACCGGATGGGTGGCCCGCCGCTGCCGCGACCTGCTGCCCGAACTGCTGCGCCTGGCGGGCGACGAGGTCACGCACTGGGCCAGGGGCAGCGGCGCCCGCCTCGACCTCAAGGCCGAGCACGCCCTGTCCATGGCCCTGGCCGCGCTCGCCGCCACCCCGGCGGGCCAGGGGAATTGAGCGGACGACACCGGGGCGCTCTGCGTCGTTTCGACCGTTGTCAGTGCGAGGACATAATCTGTGCACGTGACTTCGCCTGCCCCGACGGATTTCGTTCCGCCCCAGCTCAGCGCGGGGCCGCGGCCCGCCCAGGGCCCGGCCGCCGACGAAGGGCTCGCGCGGCGCCTGCGCGCGCTCGCCTGCACCGCGCCGCTGCACGACCTGGACACCCGTAAAGCCAATCTGGCGGGCGAGTACTCGGTGTACGCGATGGCGGAGGTCGCGCTCTCCGCCATCGACCTGGTCACGCTCAACATGGACTTCGACACCGGGGCCGACCACGAACAGATAGTGGCCAGACTCCTGCCCCGTATCGCCGCCCAGGCCCCCCGCCGTCCGGTCGCCGAGCACGAACGCGTCGCCCGCTGGGTCCTGGAGAACCTGATCAACGTGGGCAGCGTGGACCGCGGCTTCCGCGCCGTGTACGGCACCTTCGGCACGGACGGCGTCTACACCCGCAGGGACTACGACTTCAAGCTGATCGAGGAGGTCCCGGGACCCGGCGGCAGCGTCTTCCTCCGTACGACCGACGAAGCGGTCAACGTCCTGGTCGGCGCCCTCGACACGGACGTCACCAGCGCCCAGATCGCCGCCGAGGTCAAGCTGGAGGTCCTGATCAGCCGGGGCAGGCTGGCCGACGCCCAACTCGCCGCCGAACAGGCCAGGTACCGCACCGTCCAGTACGCGGAGACGCTGCGCAGGACGCTGGAGGCGACCCGGCGCAACGTACGGGCCGTCGACTGGCTCCACGCCGTCCCCGACATGATCGACGAAGCCCTCGACCACGTGGCCGACCGGTACCGCCACGAGAACGCGATCCTGACGAACATCCGCAAGGCGCGCGACGAGGCGGAGACCGGCAGCGACCCCAGGACGGCCGAACACAAACGACGCGCGGCCGAACTCGTCGACATCGTCAAGGACTGCATCCGCCGGCACACCCAACTCCAGTCCCGCCTCCTGGAGGCGGGCCCCCTCTTCCGCGCCGAACAGGACCGCCAGGCGTTCGCCCGGCCCACCGCCCACACCGGACTCGACCTGTACGGACAGCTCGTCGCCCCGCTGCTGCCCCTCCCGGTGGAGCAGGCCGGCCGCGTCACGGACGCCTTCTTCGCCCGCGGTACGGGGCTGCGCACCCCGGCGTCCGTCCGGGTCGGCGACCTGATCGACCTGCTGCTGACCCCACCGGTGGAGCGCGAACACCTGGGCGCCGAGATGCCGGAACCGGACCTGATCGCGACACCGGACGACAGCCGCTTCAGCGAGGAGCAGCTCGCGAGCGCGAGAGAACTCCTCGACCTGGAACACGACGCGCCGCGCAGACTCTCCGGCCTCCTCGCCGAGGCCCGCCTGCGCGACCCCGAACTGCCCTACCTCGTCGCCCTCCTGGCCATCCACGCGGCCAGCCCACCGGTGGGCACCGCCTACCGCCAGGGCGAGGAACGCCTGCTCTTCGCCGTGGACGACGGCACCCCGCTCGACGACTGGGAGTTCGGCGGCGCCGACCTGATCGTGGGCACGGCGCTGCTGGACGCGGCGGGCATGACGGCGGACCGCACGGAGGCGGCATGACCGCAGCCGCGGAGCGCCCACCGGCGGGAGGGGGCCGGGGCCGCAGGAGGCGCGGGTCCGGGGACTGAAGCGTGATGTGTGCCGCGCAAGGGGCCCGTACCTCGCTCTTCCGCCCCGCACACGGCGCACGGCATGCCGTCCGGACATGTCCCTCCGCGGGCCCCCGGCCCCGCGCCACGACGTACCACCCGTACCCCCCTCAAGGAGCCGCTCCGTGAGCGACCACACCGCCGAGCCTTCCGCCACGTGGCACGACCCCACCGACCCGGACCCGGCCGAGCCCGCCACGCCGAGCGCCGGCGCGAGCCGGACCGTCACCCCCGCCGACGCGGCCGACGCCGCCCGCCTCGTCTCCTTCGGGCTCCAGCCCAAGCTGCTGCCGGCCCGGGACGCCGAGTACACCGAACTCCTGCGCCGCTACCGCGAGGACCCGGCCTTCGCCCGCGTCGCCGACGCCGTCGCCACCGGGTTCGGCCTCGTCGTCCTCGAAGTCTCCCCGCGCGCCGGCATGGCCGTCACCGCCGCCGAGGACTCCGTCTTCGCCGTCCGCATGGGCGACTACGCCCGCCGCGCCTCCACCGACTCCGCCGACCGCTTCCTGCACGGCCTCGCCCATCTCGCCGTCGCGGCCCTGGCCTTCCCCCGCCCCGAGGACCTCGCCGACGACGGATACATCGGCCGGATCACGGTCAACGGCGTCGACGCGTTCGTCCGGCAGGCCTGCCGCCGCCTGGAGGAACGCGCCGAGCGCGACGGGGAGAACACCGACCCGTCGACCGACGCCCCCGGCCTGGAGGCCGCCTGGCGTACGTACGCGCGGCGCAGCGCCACCGGCGCCACCAAGGACGCCCGCCGCCTCGCCGGGTCCACGACCGGCATCATCGGCAAGGCCGTCGCGTTCCTCACCGACTCCGGGTTCCTCCAGCGCACCGGTGACGACGCCGGAGGCGCCTACCGCACCACCGCCCGCTACCAGCTCCAGGTGCGGGACATGGCGGGCCACGCGGCCCTCACCGAACTGCTGGAGCTGGGCGTCGTACCCGTCTCCGACGGCTCCGCCACCCTGCTGCCCCCGCCCGACGGCGACGACCTGGAACTGGCGGCCGACGCGGGCCTCCCCTTCCACGCCTGACGGCGACCCGCACACCCGCACCCACCCGCCGCACCATCCACCCCACCGACCCGCCCCACCGCCATCCACCAGACGAGAGTCCGCCATGTACGAGCTGTCCCGGGTCCGCCTCTACTCCATCGGCCCCGCCGGCGCGCGCTACGCCGACACCGTGCTCGACCTGCGCGGCGTGGGCGCGCCCGTACCCCGGCCCGCGCCCACCCAGGCGGAGTTCTTCGAGGAGGACCCGGTCGGCCCGCCGCGCCGCCCCGCCCCCGCGGGCGTCCTCTTCCTGGAGAACGGCGGCGGCAAGTCCGTCCTGCTCAAGCTGATCTTCTCGGTGATGCTGCCAGGACACCGCAACACCCTCGGCGGCGCCAGCTCCGGCGTGCTGCGCAAGTTCCTGCTGGCCGACGACTGCGGCCATGTCGCCCTGGAGTGGCAGCACACCCTCACCGGGGAACTCGTCGTCGTCGGCAAGGCCAGCGAATGGCGCGGCCGGCAGGTCTCCAACGACCCGCGCAAGTTCGCCGAGGGCTGGTACTCCTTCCGGCCGGGCCCCGGGCTCAGCCTCGACTCGCTGCCGGTCGCCGAGTCCACCGCCGTCCGGCCGCCCGTCGAAGGCGTCTCCGGCGCGCGCGGCAGGCGCCGCACCATGAAGGGGTTCCGGGACGCCATCACCGAGGCGGGCAAGTTCTATCCGCATCTCGACGTCCACTGGGAGGAGATCCACGACCGCTGGAACGAACACCTCGGCGATCTGGGCCTCGACCCCGAACTCTTCCGCTACCAGCGCGAGATGAATGCCGACGAGGGCGAGGCCGCCGGTCTCTTCGCCGTCAAGAAGGACTCCGACTTCACCGACCTCCTGCTGCGCGCCGTCACCGACACCCGGGACACCGACGGCCTCGCCGATCTGGTCGGAGGCTTCGGCAACAAGCTGGGCCGCCGTGCCGAACTCACCGCGGAGCGCGACTTCACCGCGGGGTCCGTCGATCTCCTCGGCCGGATCGTGGAGGCGACCGGGACCCGCTCCCGCGCCCGCGACGTCCACGCGGGCGCCGAGCGCCGCGCCCGTACGCTCGTCACACGGCTCACCGGGCGCGCCGATGAGGAGCGCGGCCGGGCCGCCGACCTCGCCCAGCAGGTCACCGCCGCCGCCCACACCGTCACCGAGGCCGAGCGGGCGCGCGGCCGCAGCGCGCTGATCGCCGCCGAACTCGCCTACCGGCACGCCTCCCTGGCCCTCACCGCCGCCGAGAAGCGCGCCGCCGCCCAGCGCCGGGAGCTGACCGACGCCCGGACGCTCCACTCCGCCTGGCAGGCCGCCGAGAACGTGCTGCGTCACCGGGCGGCCGCCGACCGCTCCGCGCGCGTGGCCGTCGCGATCCGGGAGGCCGAGCGCGACGCGGCGCCCGCGCTGGCCGCCCGCGCCACCGCCGCCGCCGATCTCGTCCGGGCGCTGCACGCCGCCGCCGAGGAGGGCGAGCGCCTCGCGAACGAGGAGGAGGAGCGCTCCGCCACCCTCCAGGAGACCGGCGAGGCCGCCCACCGCGACGCGACCTCCGCCGCCACCGACGCGCAGCGCGCCCGCAGCGAGGCCGGCCATCTGCGCCAGCGCCTCGCCGAGGTCGAGCAGGAGACCGCAGAGGCGGTCCGGGCCGGCTGGCTCGACGACACCGCGCCCGACGCCGATCCGGCCCGCGCCGCGCTCGCCGCCAGCGACGCCGAGAAGACCGCCGTCGCCCTGTGGGACGCGGCACGCGACTCGGCGCGTACGGCGGGGGACCGGGCCAGGGAGGCGGCGTCCGCCGAATCCCGCGCCGAACTGGCCGCCGCCCGCGCCGCCGACGCCGCCCGCGCCGCGGAGCAGTCCTACGAGGCCGAGCGCCGCGCCGCCGAGTCCATCGCCGGGGACGAACGCCTCGGCGAACTGCTCAGCCTGCCCACGACGGCCGCCGCCTCGGCCCCCGCGCGGAACGCGGTCCCGGGGCAGCGCACCGGCCAGGACCCGGACCCGGACACGGACCACCACGGGAGCGACGGAGAACCGCACGGCGCGCAGGACGGCCCCGACGCACGCCGGAGGCAGCCGTCCCCGCGGACCGCCGAGGGCCCCCTGAGCCCCGAGGAGCTGGACCGGTACGCCGACGAGCTGCGCGAACTCCTCGACCAGGGCATCACCTCCGCCGAGCGGAGCCTCTTCGAGCTGCGGACCGCCGCCGCCGACGACGCGCGGATCCTCGGCGCCCTCGGAGACGGAGGGCTGCTGCCCGCGGGCCCCGACGTGCTCGCCACCGTCGAATTCCTCGGCGAGCACGGCATCCCCGCCCTCCCCGGCTGGCGCTATCTCGCCCAGGCCGTCGACCCCGCCGACCACGCCGCCGTCCTGGCCGCCCGGCCCGAGCTGGTCGACGGCGTCGTGATCACCGACCCCGACTCGCACGCCCGCGCCCGGGAAGCGCTCTCCGGCGCAGCCCTGCTGCCCCGCTCCACCGTCGCCGTCGGCACCGCCGCCGCGCTGCTGGCCCCGGTGCCCGCGCCCGGCGCGGACACCGCCGCCGACAGCGGCGTCTTCCTCGTACCGCCGAACCCGGCCATGCACGACGAACACGCCGCCGACGAGGAGCGGCAGACGCTGCGCGCCCGCGCCGCCGCCCGCGACGAGGAGATCCGTACCCTCGCCGCCCGGCTGACCGGCGACCGCTCGCTCGCCGCCAGGATCGGATCCTGGCGCGCCGACTGCCCGCCCGGCATGCTCACGGAGCTGTCCGCCGCCGTGGCCACGGCCCGGGAGAGCGCGGAGACGGCCGCGGCCGCGCTCACCGAGGCGCGTACGGTACGGGCCGAGGCGGACGAGACCGCCGCCGACACCGCCCGGGTGCGCGACGAGCGCCAGGAGACCGCCCAGCGCGCCCGCCGGGCCGCCGATGTGCTCTCCGGCCTCGCGTTCCGGCTCCGCGAGCGCTCCGGCTGGCAGGCCAAGCTGCGGGAACTGACCGACGACGCCGCCGAGTACGAGGCACGCGCGGCGGTCCGGCTGGAGCGGGCCCGCGCCGCCGACGAGGACCGCAGGGCCGCCCAGCGCGCGGGCGACGACGCGCGCCGTACCGCACGCGCCCTGCGCGCCGAGCGCGCCGAGATCGCCGGCGCCCCCGAGACGATCCCCGAGGCGGCGCCGGACGCCCCGCGCGCCGCGCTGCCCGCGCTGCGCGAGGCGTACCGGGCGGCCTCCCAGCTGTACGAGAAGGTGGGCGTCGGCGCCGATCTGCGCGCCGAACAGGCCCGCGCGGAGAGCGACGAGAGCGGCGCGCTCGCCGAACTGGACCGGCTCACCAACAAGGTCCGCACCCGCGCCGCCCAGCTCCTGGAATCCACCGACGGGGCCGACGGACCGTCCCGGCAGGCCGCCGCGGCCCGCGCCGAGTCCCTGGTCCAGATGCTGGAGTCGCGCGCCTCGGCCGCCAGTGAGCAACTGGGCCGGTTCCGCGGCGAGGCCGAACGTCTCGCCCCCGACGACGGCGACACCCACACCGAACTCCCCGAGGACCAGGTCCCCGCCGACGCCGAGCAGGCTCAGGCCCTGCTCCGTACGGCCACCACCGAACTGGCCGTACGGTCCGACGCGCTGGAGACCGCGCGGGGCGCGCACGGCGAGCTGCTGTACGCGCACCGCGCCGCCGAGGAGGCCGCCGGCGGCTTCGACGAGACGGCGGCGCTCCTGCGCGACCTGCTGCGCGGCGCCGTCACCGAGGAGTCCGACGCCGAGGAGACGCCGCGCCCCCCGGAGCCGTACACGGGCACCCTGGAGGAGGCCCGCCACTCGACCTCGGAGGCCCGCCGCTCACTGCGCGCCTGCGCGGCCGACCTCTCCGCGGCGGAGGCGGGCGTACGGGAGGCGTGCGACGTGCTCGTACGGCACGCCAACTCCACCCGGTACGAACAGGTGCGCACCCCCGCCAGACAGCAGATCCGTGAACTGCCCGCGTCCGCCCTGCCCGAGCACGCGGCCGCGTGGGAGCAGGCGTTCGCGCCCCGGCTGCGGGTCCTGACCGACGAGCTGGCGCAGTTGGAGCGCAACCGCGACTCCATCGTCGACCGGCTGCGCGGGCTGGTGGAGTCCGCGCTGACGACGCTCCGTTCGGCGCAGCGGCTCTCGCGGCTGCCCGAGGGGCTGGGGGAGTGGTCGGGACAGGAGTTCCTGCGGATCCGCTTCGAGGAACCGGACCGCGCGACGCTCACCGAGCGGCTGGGCGAGGTCATCGACGAGGCGACCAGCGCCGCTCTCAAGAAGAACTCCGACCTGCGCAGGGACGGCATGTCCCTGCTGCTGCGCGGGGTGCAGGCGGCGCTCGAACCCAGGGGCATCGCCGTGGAGATCCTCAAGCCCGACGCCGTGCTGCGCGCCGAGCGCGTACCCGTCGGACAGATGGGCGACGTCTTCTCCGGCGGTCAGCTCCTGACCGCGGCGATCGCCCTGTACTGCACGATGGCGGCGCTGCGCAGCAACGACCGGGGGAGGGACAAGCACCGGCACGCGGGCACGCTCTTCCTCGACAACCCGATCGGCCGCGCCAACGCCACCTATCTGCTGGAACTCCAGCGCGCGGTCTCGGACGCGCTGGGCGTGCAGCTCCTCTACACGACCGGCCTCTTCGACACGACGGCGCTCGCCGAGTTCCCGCTGGTCATCAGGTTGCGCAATGACGCGGATCTGCGCGCGGGGCTGAAGTACATCAGCGTGGAGGAGCATCTGCGGCCCGGGCTGCCGCAGCGGGACCCGGACGGCGAGCCCGTGCACGGCGAGATCACCGCGACCCGCATGTTCAAGCGCACCCCGGACCCGGTCTCAGCCCCGGACCCGGTCTCAGCCCCGGACCCGGCCTCCGCCCCGGACCCGGCCTCCGAGCCCGCGTCCGGCTCCGCCCCCGCGTCCGCCCCGATCCCGGCCCCGGCAGCCAGCCCGGACCCTGACCCGGCGCCGGAGGCCGTGAGGGAGCCGTAACAGCACCCGCAACGGCCCCCGGAACCAGGGCCGTTCCGGTGGTCAGGCCGCCTTGAGCCCGCCCGGGGTCTGCTCCTCGCTCCTGGCGGGCGCGCCCGCCGGCGGTATCCGCACCCCGGCGCGCGCCGCGCTCCTGGCGGCCCGGCGCGCCCTGCGCCGCTCACGGCGCAATTGCCGCGCCGTACTGCTGGGCGCGGAGACCACTCCGTACCGCTGGTTCCACACCTGGCGCGTGACCCAGACGTCCAGCACGCCCCAGGTGGCCACCACCGTCGAGGCCACGCTGCTCAGCACCATCGGGAAGGCCAGCCAGGACCCCGCGAGCGTGCTGAGGAACGCGGTCATGGCTTGAATCAGTGTCACGGCGGTGATGATGACCGCCCGGACCGCGGCCGTCCTGACCGGATCCGGCAGGCGGTAGGACCGCGCGGGCTCCTCGACCCACAGCCCGCGCGAGACCTGCTCGAACTCGCCCGCCGACACCGCACCCCGCCGCTCATCCGTCTTCATGGACCGTCACTCCCCAACCCGCTCCCCAACCCGCTGTCCGTATCAAGGGTGACTGCCCGGCTCGTCACGCTTCACGCCGTCCCGGAACCGAACCGGCCCCGAAACGTGATGCGCGCGCCGCTCGCCGTGCGCTGTGCTTCCCCCTGATCCCCGTACATAAGGACGAATGTCCGCCCACAAAGATTCCCCACCGGACCGTCAAACGAATGTTTTCGGCCATCTGTCTTGACCAGTAGCTGTCTTCCCCTGTGAAACGCCTCCACCGCAGGCGGACGTCATCTCGCCGAATACCGGGACAACTCATGATCAAGGAGTCAGGGGGCGGCTGAAAAACATACGGACGTGTCTTCGAGTTGCCGGTGTGACAGTAGTAGGCTCGCGCCGTTTGCTGACGAAGTATCTCCCGCAACAGGCGGGGATCGACCAGGGGGAGGCCATGCGCTTTCGCGGGAAATCCATCCGCCGGAAGATCGTGGCGCTGCTGCTCGTGCCGCTCATCGGGCTCACCGTTCTCTGGGGGCTCGCGACCACGCTCGCCGGGACTCCGGCCAAGCAGCTCATCGATGTCAGCTACGCGATCAAGGAAATCGGCCACCCGGTGGAGGACAGCATCCGGGTCCTCCAGAGCGAGCGCCGCCAGACGCTGATCTTCCTGGCGGACCCCGAGGCCGCCGATTCGCTGACCGAGCTGCGCAGCCGCCGGAGCGACACGGACCGGGCGCTGACCAAGGTCAGGCGCAACTCCGAGTCCGGCGTACGCGACCGGATGGACACCATCACCTCCGAGCGGCTCGGCCGGCTCCTCGACGACCTGGGCGGCCTCGACCTGATGCGCCGCTCCGTCGAGGAGAGCACCGTCACCCGCGAGGGTGCCCTCGACTTCTACAACAAGCTCATCGACCCCAGCCACAACGTCCTCGCGTCGCTCTACAGCACCGAGGACATGGACGGCGACAACTGGGGCCGTGCGCTGATCGGCCTGGACCGCGCCAAGGAGATGCTCTCCCGCGAGGACGCGCTCGTCGCCTCCGCGCTGGTCGGCCGCGAGATGACCGCCGAGGACCTGCGCGGCACCTCCGACCTGGTCGCCAACCGCGTCCTGCTCTACGAGTCCAACCTGGCCGACCTGCCGCTCTCCGACCGCTCGACGCTGGAGCAGTACTGGCGCACCCCGGCCACCCTGGAGCTGCGCGAGACGGAGGACCGCCTCATCGCCGCCGGCCCGGCCAAGAACCCGAAGTCGGTCAGCGCCAAGAGCTGGCAGCGGATGACCGCCTCCGTCCTCAGCGACCTCACCGAGGAGAGCGCCGAGGCCAGCACCCTGTACCGGGATCACATCGACCCCGTACGCCAGGACATCTTCGTCAGGACCGGACTCGCCGCGGCGCTGGGCCTGCTCACCCTCCTGATCTCCATCTTCGTCTCCACCCGCGTCGGCCGTGACCTGATCCGCGACCTCTCCCGGCTCCGCAAGGAGGCCCACGAGGTCTCCGGCGTGCGCCTGCCGAGCGTCATGCGCAGGCTCGCCGCGGGCGACCCCGTCGACGTGGAGACCGAGGCGCCGCGCCTCGAATACGAGAGGGACGAGGTCGGCCAGGTCGGCCAGGCCCTCAACACGCTTCAGCGCGCCGCCGTCGAGGCCGCCGTCAAACAGGCCGATCTGCGGCGCGGCGTCTCCGAGGTGTTCGTCAACCTCGCCCGGCGCAACCAGGTCCTGCTCCACCGTCAGCTCACGCTCCTGGACACCATGGAGCGCCGTACGGAGGACACCGAGGAGCTGGCCGACCTCTTCCGCCTCGACCACCTCACCACCCGTATGCGCCGGCACGCCGAGGGTCTCGTGATCCTCTCCGGCGCCGCCCCCTCCCGCCAGTGGCGCAAGCCCGTCCAGCTCATGGACGTCGTGCGCGCCGCCGTCGCGGAGGTCGAGGACTACGAGCGCATCGAGGTCCGCAGGCTCCCGCGGATCGGTGTCGGCGGCCCCGCCGTGGCCGACCTCACCCACCTCATCGCGGAACTCCTGGAGAACGCCACGGTGTTCTCGCCCCCGCACACCGCGGTGCAGGTGCACGGCGAGCGGGTCGCGAACGGCTTCACCCTGGAGATCCACGACCGCGGTCTGGGCATGGCCCCCGAGGTGCTGCTCGACGCGAACCTCCGGCTCGCGGAGACCCCCGAGTTCGAACTGTCGGACACCGACCGGCTCGGACTGTTCGTCGTCAGCCGGCTCGCCCAGCGGCAGAACGTACGGGTCTCCCTCCAGCCTTCCCCCTACGGCGGTACGACGGCGATCGTCTTCCTGCCCGTCGCGCTGCTCACCGACGCCCCCGAGACCGAGGGCACCGGCTTCCGGCTCGACCGCAAGAACGCCCTGGAGCGGGGGCGCGGCCGGACCGACTCCGGCGGTGGACGGCTCACCGCCCTGGCGCAGGTCCCCACCGGACTGGGCAGCGGCCCGTCCGTGCTCGACGGCCCGGTCGAACTCGAAGCACCTGTCGGTGCCTTGGGCGCCGACAGCGGGCCGGTACTCGGCGGAGGTGACGGCATCGGCGATCTCGATGACACGGAGAGCGAGCGTGGCGGACTGTTCCGCGCGCGTGAGCACCTCCGTGACGCCCCCCAGGGCACCCACGACACCCAGGGGCGTCGCGACACCCGCGACGACCACGACGTACGGGACGCCCGTGACGGCAGAGGGGACCTGTACGACGTACGGGACGCCCGGATGAGCCGTGACGAACTGCGCGAGCTGCGGGACGAGAACCGGCGCGACGACACCCGCGACTTCCGCGAGCGCCGCGACGGCCGGGCCACCCCGGCCCCGCGCGGCCGGCACGCCCGCTACGACCAGGCTCCCGGTACCGGACCCGACGCCGGCTCCGCCGACGAGCCGGTGCTGCCCCGCCGCAAGCCCCCGACCCTGGTCGCGGACCGCGGCCGGCGCGTGGACGAACCGGAGCGCGGCGCCTCGGCGCAGGACCGGCCGGCACCGGGCGGAGCGGGCGGACGTACCCGTTCGGGCGTACCGTCGCAGACCTCCCGCCGCACACCGGCGGGAACACCGTCGGACGAGGCCCCGCCCATGATCGACGGACTGCCTCGCCGGGTCCGGCAGGCCAGCCTGGCCCCCCAGTTGAGGGACGTCGCACAGGACACGAACTCCGGCCCGGGACCCGTCGCGGGCCAGGAAGGCGAGCGGGACGCGGACGAGGTCCGCAGCCGTATGGCGTCGCTCCAACGCGGCTGGCAGCGCGGTCGTCGGCAGAACGACGCCGACGACACCGGCGGCCCGGCCGGGACACAAGGAACCACATCGGAGGGGGACGGTCGATGACCGCACCGAATGTCGCAGCACGCTCCACCGACCCCAATGGCGCGGGAGAGCTCAACTGGCTGCTCGACGAGTTGGTCGAGCGGGTCGCCAGCATCCGTAAAGCGGTGGTCCTCTCCGGGGACGGCCTCGCCACCGGCACGTCGAAGGACCTGACGCGCGAGGACGGTGAGCACCTCGCGGCCGTCGCCTCCGGATTCCACAGCCTCGCCAAGGGCGTGGGCCGGCACTTCGAGGCGGGCAGGGTCCGCCAGACCGTGGTCGAGCTGGACGACGCGTTCCTCTTCGTCACCGCGGCGGGCGACGGCAGTTGTCTGGCCGTCCTCTCCGACGCGGACTCGGACGTCGGCCAGGTCGCCTACGAGATGACGCTCATGGTCAAGCGGGTCGGGGTCCACCTGGGCACGGCCCCACGGACCGGCCTGCCCGCCGGAGGGTGAGTGGGCTGAGATGAGTGACTCAGGTCAGGATCCGCAGCACTGGTTCGACGGCGAAGCCGGACCGGTGGTGCGTCCGTACGCGATGACGCGTGGCCGCACCAGCAGCGCGACGCGCCACCAACTCGACCTGATCGCGCTCGTCGTATGCGAACCCGAGGCCGGTGACCCCGGCCGGGACCAGACGCTCTCCCCCGAGCACGTGGAGATCGTGGATCGCTGCTACACGAGCCCCCAGTCGATCGCCGAGCTCTCGGCGGGCCTCGACCTCCCCGTAGGGGTGGTCAGAGTGCTCGTCGGAGACCTCGTCGAGGACGAAATCGTGCGTGTAACCCGTCCCGTTCCGCCGGCCGAGCTGCCGGACGTGAGCATTCTCCGCGAGGTGATCAATGGTCTTCGGGCGCTCTAGCCGCAGGCAGCGTCCGGTCGATCCGGTGGCGCTGAAGATCCTGGTCGCGGGCGGCTTCGGGGTGGGCAAGACCACCCTCGTCGGTGCCGTGAGCGAGATCAGGCCGCTCCGTACCGAAGAGGTGCTGAGCGAGGCCGGCCGGCCCGTCGACGACGTCGACGGCGTCGAGTCCAAGACGACCACCACGGTCGCCATGGACTTCGGCCGGATCACCCTCCGCGAGGACCTGGTGCTGTACGTCTTCGGCACCCCCGGGCAGGACCGCTTCTGGTTCCTCTGGGACGAGTTGGCCCAGGGCGCCCTGGGCGCCGTCGTGCTGGCCGACACCCGGCGGCTCGCGGACTCCTTCGCCGCCGTCGACTACTTCGAACGGCGCGGCATCCCCTTCACGGTGGCCGTCAACTGCTTCGAAGGGGCCGACCGCTTCCCCGGCGAGACCGTACGCTCGGCGCTCGACCTCGACCCCGAGGTCCCGCTGGTGATGTGCGACGCGCGCGAACGCGAGTCCGTCAAGGAGGTGCTGGTCTCGGTGGTCGAACACGCCATGAACCGCGCCGCCCTCCAGCGCGAGCACGCGCCCACCTCCTGACCGGGCGACGGCCGGGAACGAGAACCGCGAACGGCCGGCCGGCGTCCCCCACCAGGGGGACGGCCGGAGCCCACGGGGGTGGTCCCGGCCGTCCCGCACCGACCGGCCGGCTCAGTGGCCGGTCACCGAGCGCCACGCCACCGGGAAGTCGAAGTAGCGGTCCGGGAACGTCTCCGGCCTGTGGGTGAAGTGCCACCACTCCTCGGGCAGGTTGGTGAACCCCACCTCCGCCAGGGCCGACCTCAGCAGCAGCCGGTTCGCCCGCTGCCCGCCCGTGACCCGCGGATCGTCAGTGTGCGAGAGCGTGTCGAAACAGTCGAAGCCGGTTCCCATGTCGACGGAGTTGTCCGGGAACCGCTCCTTCTTCGGCCCGTAGCAGGGCGCGAGCCGCTCACCCGGTACGTACGGACGCGTCGGCAGCGCCGGCAGTCCCACGAGCGTCAGATCCACCGTGGAGCCCCGGCTGTGCCCGGACTTCTCCGCGATGTAACCGTCCTCGAACAGCCGCGACTTGTCGACCCGCGGATAGAACTCCGCCTTCATCCGCTGGTCCTGGAGATCCTTCGCCCAGCGCACGAAGTGGTCGACGGCCCGTTGCGGCCGGTAGCAGTCGTACACCTTCAGCGAGTAGCCCTGCCGCAGCAGCCTCGACTGCGCGGCGCGCAGCGCGAGGGCCGTGGACCGGGTGACGATGCACACCGGCTCCCGGTAGCCGTCCACCGGCCCGCCCAGGAAGGTGTGCCGGGTCGGATAGCGCATCTCCTGGATGATCGTCGGCGCGACCGTCCGCAGGGCGACGAACTCCGGAGGAGCCGTCGGCCCGGAGACGGCCGGAACGGGCGCCGCCCCGGCGGCCGGGGCCGCGGCGGTGACGGTGAGCAGCGTGGCGGCCCCCGCGGCGAGGACGGCGAGAGCACGGCGGAACGCGAGTCCTGTCATGAACATATTGATCTATCAGCTTCACGGGCGGGGGAGAAGAGCGATCGCATACAGCCCGCTCGCGTCCGGTACAGTCCGCGCGTGTCCGAGCCCCCGAAGAAGACCGACGCCCACGCGCACTGCGGCCACTGCGGCGCCCGCTACCCCGCGGCGGCCGGCTGGCCCCGCACCTGCCCCGCCTGCGGCGCCACCGCCTACCGCAACCCGCTCCCCGTCGCGGTCGCCCTCCTGCCGGTGACCGACCGCCAGGGCACCTCCCTCGTCGTCATCACCCGCGCCATCGCCCCCGCGTACGGCGGCGTCGCCCTCCCCGGCGGCTTCGTCGACCACGACGAGAGCTGGGCCCACGCCGTCGTACGCGAACTGCGCGAGGAGACCGGCATCGAGGCAGCCGAGCGGGACGTCACCCTCGCCGACGCGCTCAGCTCGCCCGACGGCCATCTGCTCCTCTTCGGCCTCCTCCCGGAGCGCCCCGCGGCGAGCCTGCCGCCCCCGGCCCCCACCGCCGAGACCTCCGGCCGGCATCTGCTGCGCGCCCCCGCCGAACTCGCGTTCCCCCTCCACACCGAGGCCGTACGCGCCTGGTTCGCCGGCCGCTACACCCCCGCGCCACGCCGCTGACCGTACGGAGACAACGGCGCCCGCCGAGGGTGGCCGGTACGGGTCAGCGGGCCCGGCCCCTGACCCGTACCGGCCATCGCGGCGGCACCGCGCCCCCGTCCGTCACCCGCTCGACCCGGACCACGCCGTCCACCAGCCGCGACGTGTACCGCTCCACCTCCGGCACGCGATCCGCCACGGACTCCACACCGCCGCCACCACCGTCCCCGGCGCCCTCCGCCGGCTTCCGCCCGGCCTCCTGCGGATCCAGCACCACCAGCCCGCCGCCCGCACGCCCCGCCACCGGAGCCCACGCCTCCAGCTCCATACCGCCGTCGGCGCCCCGCACCGGAATCACCGCACCCGCCCTGGCCAGCACCGGGATACGGGAAGGCGGCGCGTCCAGCAGCACCTGGCCCGGCCCCTCGTACACCTCCTCCGTCGCCGTGTCGTACCACCGCCCCCGCGGCAGCCGCACCGCCCTCCGGTCCGCGCCCCGCGTCAGCACCGGCGCCACCAGCAGCGAATCACCCAGCAGAAACGCGTCCTCGCAGTCGCGCAGCGCCCGGTCCTCCGGCGCCCCCCACCACAACGGCCGGACATACGGCGCCCCCGTCACCCCGGCGAGCTGCGCCAGCGTCACGAAGTACGGCCGCAGCCGCTCCCGCTCGTCCAGCGCGGCCCGCGCGTGCTCCAGCACCCGAGGCCCGAACTCCCACGGCTCCCTGCGCCCCGCGTCGATCGCCGCGTGCGTACGGAACAGCGGCAGATACGCGCCGAGCTGGAACCAGCGCAGATACAGCTCCGGCGACGGACTTCCGTCGAAACCCCCCACATCAGGACCCGAGTACGGCACCCCGCACAGCCCGAGACCCAGCACCAGCGCCAGCGACGCGCGCAGCCCGGACCACCCCGTCGACACATCACCCGACCAGGTCCCGCCGTACCGCTGCATCCCCGCCCACCCCGAGCGCGAGAAGAGGAACGGCCGCTCGCCGGGGCGCAGCCGCCGCAACGCCTCGTACCCGGCCCGCGCCATCGTCAGCGCGTACACGTTGTGGCCCTCACGGTGGTCCCCGCCCCGCCCCTCCAGCGCGTGCCGGGACGAACGCGGCAGCGTCGGATCGCCGAACGGCGCGAAGGACACCGGCTCGTTCATGTCGTGCCACACCCCGGCGAACCCCTGCGCCAGCCGCTCCTCGTACAGCCCGCCCCACCACTCACGTACCACCGGATCGGTGAAATCCGGATAGACGCACTCACCGGGCCAGACGACCCCCCGCACCGGGCGCCCCCGCGCGTCCCGTACGAACGCCCCGCCGCCCCCGGAACCCCCCGCACGCGCACCGAGCGCCCGCCCGCTGTCGTACACCGCGTTCCCCGGCTCCGCCTTCACCGCCGGATCCACGATCGACACCAGCCGGACCCCCTGCGCGCGCAACTCCGCCGCGAGCCCCGGCAGATCGGGGAAACGCCCACGGTCGACGGTGAAGACCTGATGCGCGTCGTAGTGGTCGATGTCGAGATGGACCGCCGACAGCGGCAGATCCCGCTCGCGGTACCCCGCCACGATCCGCCGCACCTCGCGCTCGCTGCCGAACCCCCACCGCGCGTGCTGCGGCCCGAGCGCCCAGGACGGCGGCGCCACCGGCGCCCCGCTCAGCGCCGTCCACCCGTGCAGCACCCGCGCGGGCGTACCGGTCACCACCCAGCAGCGCAGCGGCCCGCCCTCCATCCGCAGCTCACTGGTGCCCGGCCGGTCGTGCCCGGAGCCCGCGCCCTCCTCGCCCTCCCGCAGCGTCACGCGGCCGTCCCAGGAGTTGTCGTGGAAGGCGAGATGCGTCCCCGCGTCGGCCACCACGAGCTGCACCGGCATCGTCACGTACAGCGGATCGTCCCCAGGACCGAAGCCACCGCCCGGATCCGTGTTCCACAACCGGTACGTGCCGTCGCGCAGCCGCGGCCCCGACGCCCGGCCGCCCAGACCGAAGAACCGCCCGTCCGCCGCCACCTCCGTCCGCTGCACCCAGCGCGCACCGCCCCCCGCCACCGGCTCCCACCAGCGCGGCGGCAGCTCCCGGCGGAGCGTCACACCCCCCGGCGTACGGATCTCCACACCGCCGTGGCGCGACACCGCCACCGTCACCCACTGCGACACCACCCGCCAGCCGCCGTCCTTGTCCGGTTCGAGCCCGGCCCGCGGATCCGGCTCGGGCGGAGCGCCGGCCAGCCCGTACGACGGCAGCGGACCCGCCCCGTCCCACCCCCAGAACACCGCGCCGCCCACCATGACGCACACCCGCAGCTCCGCCCGCGCGAACCGGACGGTCCCCCCGCCCGGCGACGGCTCCACCCCCGCGACCGGACCCGGCACCCTGGCCCGCTCCGGACCGCGCGCGGCCAGCTCTCTGGCGTCCGCCCGCCGCCCACGCCACGCCGACCGTACGGAGCGCAGCCCCCGCACCGATCCGGCCACTCTCATCGAACGCACCAGTTCCCGACCGTCCATGCCGCTCAGCCTGCCATCCGCGCCGCCCCCGAGGGACATCGTTCAACTCCCGTTCACCCGTGGCGGCCCCGGCCCGGCATCGGTGACGGAACCTGGTGCCCGCGACGATCACATGGCATCGTCCGTACCACGTCACCGCGTGACCACTGCCGAGCCAGCCGGGAGCCGCCCCATGACCGCAGCCGCCAGCCCTGACGCCCCTCTGTGGCAGCCGGGCCAGGACCGTATCGCCACGGCCCGGATCACCCGCTTCCAGAGCTGGGCGGCCGAGCGGTACGGCGCACCGGCCGACGGCGGATACGCGGCGCTGCACCGCTGGTCGGTGGAGGAGCTGGAGAGCTTCTGGGCCGCCGTCGCCGACTGGTTCGACATCCGGTTCTCCACCCCGTACGAACGGGTCCTGGGCGACCGCTCCATGCCGGGCGCCCAGTGGTTCCCCGGCGCCACCCTCAACTACGCAGAACACGCCCTGCGCACGGCGGACGACCCGGACCGCGCCCACCAGCCGGCGCTCCTGTACGTCGACGAGACCCCCGAGCAGACCGCGGTGAGCTGGGCGGAGCTGCGCCGCCAGGTGACCGCCCTCGCGACACGCCTGCGCGAACTGGGCGTACGCCCCGGAGACCGGGTCAGCGGCTACCTCCCCAACATCCCGCAGGCCGTCACGGCGCTCCTCGCCACCGCGGCCGTCGGCGCCACCTGGACCTCCTGCGCCCCCGACTTCGGCGCCCGAGGCGTCCTCGACCGCTTCCAGCAGGTCGAACCCGTCGTGCTCTTCACCGTCGACGGCTACCGCTACGGCGGCAAGGAGCACGACCGTACGGAGACCGTCGCGGAACTCCGCCGCGAACTGCCCACCCTGCGGGCCGTGGTCCACATCCCGCTGCTGGGCACCCCCACGCCGGACGGCGCGCTCGACTGGGCGGAGATCACGGCACCGGACGCGGACGGAGCCGATCCCGGCGGCTCCGGGGCGACACCGCGGGCCTTCGTCTACGAACAGGTCCCCTTCGACCACCCCCTGTGGGTCCTGTACTCCTCCGGCACCACCGGACTGCCCAAGGCGATCGTCCAGTCCCAGGGCGGCATCCTCCTCGAACACGTCAAACAGCTCGGCCTCCACTGCGACCTGGGCCCCGAGGACCGGTTCTTCTGGTACACCTCCACCGGCTGGATGATGTGGAACTTCCTCGTCTCCGGACTGCTCACCGGCACCACGGTCGTGCTGTACGACGGCAGCCCCGGCCATCCGTCCGTCGACGCCCAGTGGGGCGTCGCCGAGCGGACCGGCGCCACCCTCTTCGGCACCTCGGCCGCGTACGTCATGGCCTGCCGCAAGGCCGGTGTGCACCCCGGCCGCGACCACGACCTCTCGCGCGTCGGCTGCGTCGCCACCACCGGATCACCACTGCCGCCCGACGGATTCCGCTGGCTCCACGACGAGGTCGCCGAGGACCTGTGGATCGCCTCCGTCAGCGGCGGCACCGACGTGTGCAGCTGCTTCGCCGGAGCCGTCCCCACCCTCCCCGTCCACGTGGGGGAGTTGCAGGCGCCCTGTCTCGGCACCGACCTCCAGGCGTGGGACCCCGAGGGACACCCGGTCGTCGGGGAGGTCGGCGAACTCGTCGTCACCCGGCCCATGCCCTCGATGCCCGTCCGCTTCTGGAACGACCCCGACGGCAGCCGCTACCGCGACAGCTACTTCGAGATGTTCCCCGGCGTCTGGCGCCACGGCGACTGGATCACCGTCACCGACCGGGGAACCGTCATCATCCACGGCCGCTCCGACTCCACCCTCAACCGCCAGGGCGTACGGATGGGATCCGCCGACATCTACGAAGTCGTCGAACGCCTCCCCGAGATCAGGGAATCGCTGGTCATCGGCGTGGAGGAGCCGGACGGCGGGTACTGGATGCCGCTCTTCGTCCATCTCGCCGAGGGCGCCGCACTCGACGACGCCCTGCGCACCCGCGTCCGGCTGACGATCCGCGAACAGCTCTCGCCGCGCCATGTCCCGGACGAGATCATCGAGGTCCCCGGCATCCCGCACACCCTGACGGGCAAACGCATCGAGGTGCCCGTCAAACGCCTGCTCCAGGGAACGGCGCTGGACAAGGCCGTCAACGCGGGCTCCGTCGACAACCTCGAACTGCTCCGGTTCTACGAGGAACTCGCCCGCGAGCGCCCCTGAACCGGCGGCCGGTCCCGGTTGCCGGACCCGGCTGTCAGACCCCCCGATTACTCTGAGTGAGCAATGATCGACCGTGCTCAGGGGGAGTCATGACGCACACCGACCGCACACCCGGCGACCGCACGTCCACCGGCCACACACCCACCGGCCACACACCCATCGACCACACACCCGTCGACCACCCGCGCCCCGGCCGGGGCGACCGCACCCGCGCGGCCAGGCGGCGCACGCTGCGCCGCGAAGTCCCCAGCATCGTCGGCCTCCTCGCCGACGAAAGGGACTTCGCGGCGATGCGGAGCTACCGCAGCTTCACCTTCGACGACCACGCGGCCTATCTGCGCCAGCTCGACGGGCTGCTCAGGGCGCTGGCCAAGCAGGGGGTGCACACCACCGTCGCGCTCTTCGACCCGGAGGAGTTCGCCGCGTACTGCGCGGACACGGGGCTCGACCCGGACACCCCGGCCAGCCGCAGCCGCTTCACCGCCGCCATCCCGGCGAGCGGCGCCGCCGTGGCGTACGACGGCCGGCCCATCGACGCCCTCGTCCCCCAGCTCATCAACACCGCCGTCCGCAGGGCCACCTGGGAGTACGTGACGACACTCCTCGCCGACCTCGGCGCCTGCGCCGACTGCGGACAGGACATCGGGCGCGCGGCCTTCGACCGGGCCTCCCACATCCTGCTGCGCCTGCTGGAGGAGGCGGGCCCCGGCACCCACCATCTCGTGTGCAGCGTCCCGGCGGGCGACGAACAGCTCCTGGCCGTCCTGCACGCGGACCGCTACGAGGGCGCTCCACCTCCCGGGCACGCCACGTCACTCGACGGCGGCCTGTCCCCCGACGGCGCGCCGGCCCTCTTCGACACGTCCGAGGCGGCCGAGTTCGTCAGCGTGCTCGCGGCGGGCGTCGCCCTGGAGGGCGCCGGGGGAGTGGTGCTCCGTACGACGGTCCCGGGCACCCCGGACCGGCTGCACGGCTGGCGCCTGGCCGCCGGCGCCCTCCTCCCCCTCACCGAGGGCGAAGTCTTCAGCGCCTACTGCACGGACGCGGACACCGGGGAGCCGCTCTCACCCGAGCCGGGCGTGGAGTACCGCGCGGGCTTCGACCTGAGTCTGGACGACACCGGTACCCACCACTGACCGGAGACAAGGAAAGGGGCTTGTCCGCCGTGCACGGCGGACAAGCCCCTCGGGGGTCACCAGGTCACCGGATCACCAGGTCACCGGTGTCATTCGCCGGACAGCACCGCCTGCGCGGCCTTCCGCGCCTCCTCGGCGGAGTCCGTCGCCCGAGCCGCGGCGGCGGCCCGCTCGCACTGCGCCAGCGTGTGCTGGGCCAGCGCCGACCGTACATAGGGAATCGAGGCCGCACCCATCGACAACGACGTCACACCGAGACCGGTGAGCACACAGGCGAGCAGCGGATCGGCGGCTGCCTCGCCGCACACACCGCAGCTCTTGCCCTCCGCCTTCGCGCCCTCGGCCGACAGCGCCACCAGATCGAGCAGCGCGGGCTGCCACGGGTCCTGGAGCCGAGAGACGGCGCCCACCTGACGGTCGGCGGCGAAGGTGTACTGGGCCAGGTCATTGGTCCCCAGCGAAAGGAACTCGACCTCCTGGAGGATCGACCGCGCCCGCAGCGCGGCCGACGGAATCTCCACCATCGCACCGAACTTCGCGTTCAGCCCCGCCTCACGGCAGGCGTCCGCGAACGCCTTGGCGTCGGCGCGGTCGGCCACCATGGGCGCCATGACCTCCAGATACACCGGCAGCCCGGCCGCGGCCTTCGACAGCGCGGTGAGCTGCGTGCGCAGCACATCGGGGTGGTCCAGCAGACTGCGCAGCCCGCGCACGCCCAGCGCCGGGTTCGGCTCGTCGGCGGGGGTCAGGAAGTCCAGCGGCTTGTCCGCGCCGGCGTCCAGCACCCGCACGACCACCCGGCCCTCGGGGAACGCTTCGAGGACCTTGCGGTACGCCTCGATCTGCTTCTCCTCGGAGGGCGCCCGCTCGCTGTCGTCCAGGAACAGGAACTCGGTACGGAACAGCCCGACGCCCTCCGCCCCCGCCTCGACCGCGGCCGGTACATCCCCGGGCCCGCCGACATTGGCGAGCAGGGGCACCTTGTGCCCGTCGGAGGTCGCGCCCGGCCCGGTGGACGCGGAGAGCGCGGCCTTGCGCGCGGCGGCCGCGGCCTCCAGCTCGGCACGCTTCGCGGCCGTCGGCTCGACGAAGATCTCCCCCGTGCTGCCGTCGACGGCGATCACGGTGCCCTCGGCGATCTCGCCCGCACCCGGCAGCGCGACCACGGCGGGAACCCCGAGCGCACGCGCCAGGATCGCGCTGTGACTCGTCGGCCCGCCCTCCTCGGTGACGAAGCCGAGCACCAGCGCCGGGTCGAGCAGCGCGGTGTCCGCCGGGGCGAGATCGCGCGCGATCAGTACGTACGGCTCGTCGCTGTCCGGCACACCGGGCATCGGAACCCCGAGCAGCCGGGCGACGATACGATTCCGCACGTCGTCCAGGTCCGCGACGCGTCCGGCGAGGTACTCACCGGCTCCCGCGAGCAGGGCCCGGTACGAGGCGAACGCGTCGTAGACACCGCGCTCCGCCGTGGACCCGACGGCGATGCGCCGCTCCACATCGGCCATCAGCTCGGGGTCCTGGGCCATGAGCGCCTGGGCCTCCAGCACGGCCTGGGCCTCGCCACCGGCCAGATTGCCCCGGGCGACCAGATCGGCGGCCACGGCCTCGACAGCCTGGTGAGCACGCCCCTGCTCGCGCTCGGCCTCCTCCACCGGGATCTGCTTGGCCGGCGGTTCGAGCACCGCGGTCCCCATGTGCCGGACCTCGCCGATCGCCACTCCGTGGCTGACCCCGACGCCTCGCAGAGTTGTCTCCATTTCACCCGTCTCCGGTTATGCGGCGACCAGCTCGCCGCGATGGATGTACGACGGACGCGCCGCGTCCGTTCCTGACATACGTCGCCGGCGTCACTGCCAGCCGAACAGCGTGTCGCCGGTCTTCACATCGCCGTCCTCGCGGACGTCACCGAGCGCGTCGGGGGTGGCCTCCAGCGCCACGACGGGGCAGATCGGCGACTTGCCGGCCTGCTCGACCGCGGCCGGGTCCCAGCGCACGACACCCTGCCCGCGGCGGACGGTGTCGCCCTTGTTGACGAGCAGTTCGAAGCCCTCGCCGTTGAGCTGCACCGTGTCGATGCCGAGGTGGGTCAGTACCCCGTGCCCCTCGTCGTCCACGACGACGAAGGCGTGGGGGTGAAGGGAGACGACGACCCCGTCCACCGGCGAGACGACCTCGCCGGGCGCCCGCTCCGGATCGATGGCGGTACCGGGCCCCACCATGGCTCCGGCGAACACCGGGTCGGGAACGGCGGTCAATCCGATGGCACGTCCGGGCAGTGGGGCCGCGACGATGGTCATGGAGGAGCCTCCCAGGGGGTGGAGAAGAAGTCAGAGGGCCGCCGTCACCGTCTGTGAGGGAACGACGCGCTGTTCAGAAGGGTAAGTCATAGGAAGTGACGGTTCCGCGTAAGAGCTGCCGGTTGGCGGGCCTCCGGCGCACCGGAAACGATTTGCCTGTCCCTGCCGGCGGGATGTACTGTCGTACTCCTGCCTGACACCAACACGACATCTAGTCGGGGGTCGGCAGCATCTATCAAGCCTTGATCGTCATCCGGACTCCGCTTTTGCATGCCTGCGGAACGGTGGTCAGGAAGTCGAAAAAGACCTGGTAGAGTTTGAAACACGAAATGCCGAAGGGAAAAGCCCGGAGGAAAGCCCCAGAGAATGTTCTGCGGGTGAGTACGAAGGAAGCGTCCGTTCCTTGAGAACTCAACAGCGTGCCAAAAGTCAACGCCAGATATGTTGATACCCCGACCGGTCGAAAATCT
>NZ_JBHZDA010000071.1:21475-36716 GCF_042755665.1 Streptomyces sp. NPDC059142 | reverse complement strand
GTGGAATCCACCGCCGGGCCGCCCGCTGACCGTGTCGCCCGGTCTCAGCCGCCGAACTCCTGAAGGCCCTTGAGCGCCTGGTCCAGCAGCGCCTGCCGTCCCTCCAGCTCCCGGGCCAGCTTGTCGGCCTTCGCGTTGTTGCCCGCCGCGCGCGCCGTGTCGATCTGCTTGCGCAGCTTGTCGACGGCCGCCTGGAGCTGCCCCGTCAGACCCGCGGCCCGCGCACGGGCCTCCGGGTTCGTCCGGCGCCACTCGTTCTCCTCGGACTCCTGGAGCGCCCGCTCCACCGCGTGCATCCGGGCCTCGACCTTGGGCCTCGCGTCGCGCGGTACGTGCCCGACGGCCTCCCAGCGCTCGTTCAGCGCGCGGAAGGCGGCCCGGGCCGCCTTGAGGTCCGTGACCGGCACCAGCCGCTCGGCCTCGACCGCCAGCTCCTCCTTGAGCTTCAGATTCTCCGACTGCTCGGCGTCGCGCTCGGCGAAGACCTCACCCCGCGCCGCGAAGAAGACGTCCTGCGCACCGCGGAAGCGGTTCCACAGCTCGTCCTCGGCCTCGCGCTGCGCGCGGCCCGCCGCCTTCCAGTCCGTCATCAGCTCGCGGTAGCGCGCGGCCGTACCGCCCCAGTCGGTGGAGCCGGAGAGCGACTCCGCCTCGGCGACCAGCTTCTCCTTGGCCTTACGGGCCTCCTCGCGCTGCGCGTCGAGCGCCGCGAAGTGCGCCTTGCGCCGCTTGGAGAACGCCGAGCGCGCGTGCGAGAAGCGGTGCCACAGCTCGTCGTCGGACTTCCGGTCCAGCCTGGGCAGGCCCTTCCAGATGTCCACCAGCGCCCGCAGCCGCTCACCGGCCGACCGCCACTGGTCGCTCTGCGCCAGCTCCTCCGCCTCGGTGACCAGCGCCTCCTTGGCGTGACGCGCCTCGTCGGTCTGCTTGGCCCGCTGCACCTTGCGCTCCTCGCGGCGCGCATCGACGGTGGCGACCAGCGCGTCGAGCCGGGTACGGAGCGCGTCGAGATCGCCGACGGCGTGGTGCTCGTCCACCTGCCCGCGCAGATGGTCGATGGCCGTCGTCGCGTCCTTCGCGGACAGGTCGGTGGTCCTCACCCGCCGCTCAAGGAGGCCGATCTCGACAACCAGGCCCTCGTACTTGCGCTCGAAATAGGCCAGAGCCTCCTCCGGAGAGCCTGCCTGCCACGATCCGACGACCTGCTCGCCCTCGGCCGTCCGCACGTACACGGTGCCCGTCTCGTCGACGCGGCCCCACGGGTCGCTGCTCACAGCGCCTCCTCCACCTGATGCCCGTGAGGGGAATGGCCCCCGGGCATCATCCACAGTTCCTGGGACGGGCTGCGCCCGCCCTGCACAACGCCAATCTAGGCGACCGGCCGCCCGGCTGTCCGCACTCAGCGCGGCCGAAATTCACAGGGTCACGCCTTGTCGACCGTGACCTTCTCCACGGTGACGGTCTTCTTCGGCGCACCGTCGCCCGCCCCGCCCTCGACGCCGGCCTTGCCCACGGCTTCCACCGTCTTCAGCCCGGCCTCGTCCATGGTCCCGAACGGGGTGTAGCTGGGCGGCAGTTTGGTGTCCTTGTAGACCAGGAAGAACTGGCTGCCGCCGGTGTGCGGCTGGCCGGTGTTGGCCATGGCGACCGTGCCCGCCGGGTAGGTCACGCTGCCGTCCGCGCCGGCCTTGCCGAGCGCCGTCAGGTTCTCGTCCTCGATCGTGTAACCGGGGCCGCCGGTGCCGTCACCCTTCGGGTCACCGCACTGGAGCACGAAGATCCCCTCGGTGGTCAGCCGGTGACACTTCGTGTCGTCGAAGTACCCCTTGTCGGCGAGCGCCTTGAAGGAGTTCACCGTGTGCGGTGTCTTCTTCGCGTCCATGGCGATCCCGATGTCACCCTGGCTCGTCTTCAGGCCCAGCGTGTACTTCGCGTTCTTGTCGATGGTCATCTTCGGCTCGGGCTCGGCGCTCTCGCTCTCCGAGGGCGACGCCGACGGGTTCGCCTCCGCCGCCGCGTCGTCCTTCGCGCCGTCGCCGTCGCTCAGACCGATGGAGAAGTACGCCGCGCCTCCCGCGAGCACCACCACGGCCAGCACGGAAGCGATGATCGCGTTACGCCGCTTCGCCTTCTGCCGGGCCTCAACCCGCCGCTGCTGCTGGCGCTCGAACTTCTCCCTGGCGAGCTGCCGCCGCCGCTGATCGCTCTTGACCACCGGGTCCACTCCTCGTGTCTGTGTGTGATCCTGTTCGGTCCCATCCGGCCTGACCAGTGCCACGACCGGGCAAACCTTTCCGGGAGGGGCACCAGATGCGTACGGTATATGGGTTGGCTGTGGAATGAGGAGCGCCGGTATCCTCTCCGAACAGCCGCATTCCCCGCCGGACCACGCGCGCCGGACGACATATAAGGACGATCGTGCTCATTGCCGGGTTCCCCGCCGGAGCCTGGGGGACCAATTGCTATCTGGTCGCCCCCGCCGCGGGTGAGGAGTGCGTGATCATCGACCCCGGCCACCAGGCCGCCCAGGGTGTCGAGGAAGCGGTCAGGAAGCACCGTCTCAAGCCCGTCGCCGTCATCCTCACCCACGGCCACATCGACCATGTGGCCTCCGTGGTCCCGGTGTGCGGCGCGCACGACGTACCGGCGTGGATCCACCCCGCCGACCGCTACATGATGAGCGACCCGGAGAAGGCCCTCGGCCGCTCGATCGGGATGCCGCTCATGGGCGAGCTGACCGTCGGCGAGCCGGACGACCTGCGGGAGCTGACCGACGGGTCCGGGCTGGCGCTGGCGGGCCTGGAGTTCACCGTCGCCCACGCGCCGGGCCATACGAAGGGGTCGGTGACCTTCGCGATGCCCGAGGCCGCGGACATTCCGCCGGTCCTCTTCTCGGGCGATCTGCTCTTCGCCGGCTCCATCGGACGCACCGACCTGCCCGGCGGTGACCACGCCGAGATCCTGGCGTCGCTGGGCCGCGTGTGCCTGCCGCTCGACGACTCGACCGTGGTGCTCTCCGGCCACGGCCCCCAGACGACCATCGGCCGGGAGCGCGCCACCAACCCGTATCTCCGGGATGTGGCCACCGGCCAGGGAGACGGCACGCACGCCGCTCCGCGACGAGGAATGTGAAACACCGATCTCCATGAGCACTTTTCAGGCACCCAAGGGCACCTACGACCTGATCCCGCCCGTCTCGGCGACCTTCCTCGCCGTACGCGAGGCGATCGCCGCGCCGCTGAGGAACTCCGGCTACGGCTACGTCGAGACGCCCGGATTCGAGAACGTCGAGCTGTTCGCCCGCGGGGTCGGCGAGTCCACCGACATCGTCTCCAAGGAGATGTACGCCTTCGAGACCAAGGGCGGCGACAAGCTGGCGCTGCGCCCCGAAGGCACCGCCTCCGTCCTGCGCGCCGCCCTGGAGGCCAACCTCCACAAGGCCGGCAACCTGCCCGTCAAGCTCTGGTACTCCGGCTCGTACTACCGCTACGAGCGCCCGCAGAAGGGCCGCTACCGTCACTTCTCGCAGGTCGGCGCCGAGGCGATCGGCGTCGAGGACCCGGCGCTCGACGCCGAACTGATCGTCCTGGCCGACCAGGCCTACCGCTCGCTGGGCCTGCGGAACTTCCGCATCCTCCTCAACTCGCTGGGCGACAAGGAGTGCCGTCCCGTCTACCGCGAGGCCCTTCAGGGGTTCCTGCGCGGACTGGACCTGGACGAGGAGACGCGCCGCCGGATCGAGATCAACCCGCTGCGGGTCCTCGACGACAAGCGCGCCGAGGTCCAGAAGCAGCTCGTCGGGGCGCCGATGCTGCGCGACTACCTGTGCGACGCGTGCAAGGCGTACCACGAGGAGGTACGCGAGCTGCTGACCGTCCAGGGCGTCGCCTTCGAGGACGACGAGAAGCTCGTCCGCGGCCTCGACTACTACACGCGCACCACGTTCGAGTTCGTCCACGACGGCCTCGGCGCGCAGTCCGCGGTCGGCGGCGGCGGCCGGTACGACGGCCTCTCCGAGATGCTCGGCGGCCCCGCCCTCCCGTCGGTCGGCTGGGCGCTCGGCGTGGACCGTACGGTCCTGGCCCTGGAGGCCGAGTCCATCGAGCTGGACATCCCGCCGGCCACCAGCGTGTACGCGATTCCGCTCGGCGAGGAGGCGCGCCGGAAGCTCTTCGGCGTCGTCACGGAGCTGCGCGCGGCGGGTGTCGCGACGGACTTCGCGTTCGGCGGCCGGGGCCTCAAGGGCGCCATGAAGTCCGCGAACCGGTCGGGCGCGCGCTACACGCTCGTAGCCGGGGAGCGCGACCTCGCCGAGGGCGTGGCCCAGCTCAAGGACATGGAGAGCGGCGAGCAGACGGCGATCGCGCTCGACACCCTGGTGGCCGAGGTGACCCGGCGGCTCGGCTGAGCGCCGCGCTCCTCCCGCGGGGCCTTTATCCCCGGCGAACGCCGGTCGCGGGAGCCTGTACGGCAGAATGAGCCTGCCCGTACAGGCCCCTCAGCGATGGAACGGCGATATGACGAGTGCAGCGGTTGACGACGTCTCCTCCGACCGGGAGGACGGGAAGGTCCCCGGCACGGTCGGCGGCGGACGGGCGCTGGCCCTGCTCCTGGTGATCACGGGGGCCGCGGGGCTGCTGGCCGCGTGGGTGATCACGATCGACAAGTTCAAGCTGCTGGAGGACCCGAACTTCACGCCGGGATGCAGCCTGAACCCGGTCGTCTCCTGCGGCAACATCATGAAGAGCGCCCAGGCGTCGGTCTTCGGCTTCCCCAACCCGATGCTCGGCCTCGCCGCCTACTCCGTGGTCATCGCCATCGGGATGGGACTGCTCGCCGGGGCCCGCTACCGCGGCTGGTTCTGGCTGGGGCTGAACGCGGGGACGCTCTTCGGCGTCGGGTTCTGCACCTGGCTCCAGTACCAGTCGCTGTACAGCATCAACTCGCTCTGCCTCTGGTGCTGTCTGGCCTGGGCCGCCACGATCCTGATGTTCTGGTACGTCACCGCGCACAACGTCCGTACCGGGGTGCTGCCCGCCCCCGGCTGGCTGCGCGGCTTCCTCGCCGAGTTCACCTGGGTCCTGCCCGCGCTGCACATCGGGATCATCGGCATGCTCATCCTGACGCGCTGGTGGGACTTCTGGACGAGCTGACCGCCCCCTCCCGCCCCGGGCGGGACGGCGCTGTCAGTGGCGGGGCATAGGCTTCACCCGTGGAGCCCGACCTCTTTACCGCCGCCGCGGAAGACCGCCAGGAGAAGGACCCGACCGCCAGCCCGCTGGCCGTCCGGATGCGCCCCCGCGTCCTCGACGAGGTCGTCGGCCAGAGGCATCTGCTGAAGCCGGGATCCCCGCTGCGACGTCTGGTGGGCGAGGGTAGCGGCGGCCCCGCCGGCCCCTCGTCGGTCATCCTCTGGGGCCCGCCGGGAACCGGCAAGACGACCCTCGCGTACGTCGTCTCCAAGGCCACCAACAAGCGCTTCGTCGAGCTGTCGGCGATCACCGCGGGCGTCAAGGAGGTCAGGGCCGTCATCGACGGGGCGCGGCGCGCCTCCGGCGGCTTCGGCAAGGAGACGGTCCTCTTCCTCGACGAGATCCACCGCTTCAGCAAGGCCCAGCAGGACTCCCTGCTCCCCGCGGTGGAGAACCGCTGGGTGACGCTGATCGCCGCCACCACGGAGAACCCGTACTTCTCGGTGATCTCCCCGCTGCTCTCCCGCTCCCTGCTGCTCACGCTGGAGCCGCTCACGGACGAGGACCTGAGCGCCCTGCTGCGGCGGGCGCTCACCGAGGAGCGCGGTCTCGGGGGCGCGGTCACCCTGCCCGAGGACGCCGAGGCGCATCTGCTGCGCGTCGCGGGCGGTGACGCCCGGCGGGCGCTGACCGCGCTGGAGGCGGCGGCCGGCGCCGCGCTCGCCAAGAGCGAGCGGGAGATCACGCTCCTGACCGTGGAGGAGACCGTCGACCGCGCGGCGGTGATGTACGACAAGGACGGCGACCAGCACTACGACGTGGCGAGCGCCCTGATCAAGTCGATCCGCGGCTCCGACGTCGACGCGGCGCTGCACTACCTGGCCCGGATGATCGACGCGGGGGAGGACCCCCGGTTCATCGCGAGACGGCTGATGATCTCGGCGAGCGAGGACATCGGGCTGGCCGATCCGACGGCGCTGCCGATCGCGGTCGCCGCCGCCCAGGCCGTGGCCATGATCGGCTTCCCCGAGGCGGCCATCACCCTCAGCCACGCCACCATCGCGCTGGCCCTCGCCCCCAAGTCCAACGCCGCCACGATGGCGGTCTACGCGGCGCTGGAAGATGTGAAGAAGGGGCTGACGGGGCAGGTCCCCGCGCATCTGCGGGACGGCCACTACAAGGGCGCGGCCAAGCTCGGCCATGCCCAGGGCTACATCTATCCGCACGACGTCCCGGGCGGGATCGCGGCCCAGCAGTACGCGCCGGAGGCGGTGCGTGACAAGCGTTACTACGAGCCCACGCGGTACGGCGCGGAAGCGCGCTACGCGGACGTGGTCGACAAGGTGCGCGAGCGGCTGCGCGGCGACTCCGGCTGACCCGGGCACGGTCGGCCTCCCCCCCGGTGGCTCCCCGCCGTGCGAGGCCGTGCGGCGCCGCGTTACCGGGCCGCGGCGTCGAAGAGCGTGTGCATCGCGTAGCGCAGCTCGTTGACGTTCCGTACCGGCTCGGGGAAGTCGAAGCGGGCGTCGAAGCACTGCACACCGGTGAAGCGCACCCGCAGCCCGAAGCGGTCGATCCCGACCGGTACGGCCGCGGTCCCGGAGGCGGAGGTGGACGCGGTCCGCTCGCCGAGCAGTTGGCGCAGGGACTGCACCTCGGCGCTGTGCGCGGAGTGCAGGTGCTGCAACAGCTCCGCCTCGTGCTCGACCAGCGGGTCGGGGGCCGCCCGCACGAAGTCCTCGGGCTCCACGGACTCGGCGCCCCAGAGGTCGTCCACGCACGCCTCGCCGATCTCCAGGCGCAGCGTCATCCGGCCGGCGTCGGCCAGGCCGGGTTCGCGGGTGAGCCAACCGGAGAGCCAGGCCCGGCCGCGGATACGGTGGGGTACGGAGACGGGCGCCACGTCCGTCAGCTCCAGCACCGCGTTGAGTTCGTCGTCCTGCGCGTGGGTGGCGGCCCGTACCGCCGGGGAGTCCGAGGGGAAGACGAGGAACACCTCGCCGTCCGGGCCGACGGACCGTACGTCGGGCATGAGCTGGTAGGGCTTGGCCCCGTCGAGGCCCGGGATGAGCAGCACCGCCGAGCATGTACCCTGTACGAGAGTTCGTGTGCGTTCGGCTGCTGACGGCATCCGGTCGATTTCAAGCCCGCTGGGACGCGGCTGACCATGAGCTGATCGGACCTCCGTCGATTCGTCGCTCTCCGCGCCGAGCTTGTCTGTGATGTCCGTGATGCGCGTGGTGTTCCCAGGGCGAGACATGCGATCTCCTTTAGTAAGGTGAGCCTAACCTAACCTACAACGGAGGTCTGGAGAACGTGCCTAACCAGTCGCGTCCCAAGGTCAAGAAGTCGCGTGCGCTCGGTATCGCGCTGACGCCCAAGGCGGTCAAGTACTTCGAGGCCCGTCCTTACCCGCCGGGTGAGCACGGTCGTGGACGCAAGCAGAACAGTGACTACAAGGTCCGTCTGCTGGAGAAGCAGCGCCTGCGCGCCCAGTACGACATCAGCGAGCGCCAGATGGCCCGCGCCTACGACCGCGCCAAGAAGGCCGGCGGCAAGACGGGCGAGGCCCTGGTCGTCGAGCTGGAGCGCCGTCTCGACGCGCTCGTCCTGCGGTCGGGCATCGCCCGCACCATCTACCAGGCCCGTCAGATGGTCGTGCACGGCCACATCGAGGTCAACGGTGGCAAGGTCGACAAGCCGTCGTTCCGCGTCCGTCCCGACGACGTCGTGATGGTCCGCGAGCGCAGCCGCGACAAGGTCCCCTTCCAGGTCGCCCGCGAGGGTGGCTACGACACGGACGGCGAGACCCCGCGCTACCTCCAGGTCAACCTGAAGGCGCTGGCGTTCCGCCTGGACCGCGACCCGAACCGCAAGGAAATCCCGGTCATCTGCGACGAGCAGCTCGTCGTCGAGTACTACGCCCGCTGACCCGGACGCGGTAGCTCCACCACGCTTCAGCCCGCCGTCTCCCCGCCCTCCGAGGCCGGAGAGCCGGCGGGCTTTCGCGTGGCTCCTCCGGCCGCCCCGCAACCGCCCCGCAACCGCCCCGCAACCGCCCCGCACACCGCTAATCCGGTACGGGGCCGGGTCCCCGGCGCGATAGGCTCGGAGGACGACTTCTCAGTTGTTCAGTGACTTCTGTTCAGTGACCTTCGACGATCAGGGAGCGGTGCGGCGTGACCGGTGGAGAGGTTGCCGGAATCCTGGTGGCCGTGTTCTGGGCCATCCTGGTCTCCTTCCTGGCCGTGGTGCTGGTGAGACTGGCGCAGACGCTCAAGGCGACCACCCGGCTGGTGGCGGACGTCACCGAACAGGCCGTCCCCCTGCTGTCGGACGCCTCCGCGACGGTCCGCTCCGCGCAGACCCAGCTCGACCGGGTCGACGCCATCGCGTCGGACGTCCAGGAAGTGACCTCCAACGCCTCGGCGCTCTCCACCACGGTCGCCTCGACGTTCGGCGGTCCCCTCGTCAAGGTCGCGGCGTTCGGCTACGGCGTGCGCCAGGCGATGGGACGCCGGGGCGCGCCGGGCGCCGGGAACGAGCCCGCGGAGCGGGCCACCCGCCGTACGGTCGTCGTCGGCCGTACGCTCCCCGCCGGCCGGTTCCGGAAGAAGAAGGGCTGACCGCAGCGATGTTCCGCCGTACGTTCTGGTTCACCGCGGGCGCCGCCGCCGGCGTCTGGGCCACCGCCAAGGTCAACCGCAAGCTCAAGCAGCTCACCCCGGAGAGCCTCGCCGCCCAGGCGGCGAACAAGGCGATCGACGCCGGGCACAAGGTCAGGGAGTTCGCCGTCGACGTCCGCTCCTCCATGGTGCGGCGCGAGGCCGAACTGGGCGAGGCACTGGGCCTGGACGCACCCGCGGACCACGCGCTGCCCGCCCCGCGGCGGCTCGCCGCGATCGACCGCCCCCGGACCACGCACCCCTACAACTCGCACAACCGGAATGAGGACCACTGATGGAGTCGGCTGAAATTCGTCGCCGCTGGCTGAGCTTCTTCGAGGAGCGCGGTCACACCGTCGTCCCTTCGGCGTCGCTCATCGCGGACGACCCGACTCTGCTGCTGGTCCCGGCGGGCATGGTGCCCTTCAAGCCGTACTTCCTCGGCGAGGTCAAGCCGCCGTACGCCCGTGCCACCAGCGTGCAGAAGTGCGTCCGTACCCCGGACATCGAAGAGGTCGGCAAGACCACCCGGCACGGCACGTTCTTCCAGATGTGCGGGAACTTCTCCTTCGGCGACTACTTCAAGGAAGGCGCCATCACCCTCGCCTGGGAGCTGCTGACCAGCTCCGTGGCGGACGGCGGCTACGGACTCGACCCGGAGCGCCTGTGGGTCACCGTCTACCTGGACGACGACGAGGCCGAGCAGATCTGGCGCGAGAAGATCGGCGTCCCCGCCGAGCGCATCCAGCGCCTCGGCAAGAAGGACAACTACTGGTCCATGGGCGTGCCGGGCCCCTGCGGCCCCTGCTCGGAGATCAACTACGACCGGGGCCCCGAGTTCGGCGTCGAGGGCGGCCCCGCCGTCAACGACGAGCGGTACGTGGAGATCTGGAACCTGGTCTTCATGCAGTTCGAGCGCGGCCCCGGCGAGGGCAAGGACGACTTCCCGATCCTCGGCGAGCTGCCCTCCAAGAACATCGACACCGGCCTCGGCCTCGAACGTCTCGCCATGATCCTCCAGGGCGTACAGAACATGTACGAGACCGACACCCTGCGGGTCGTCATGGACAAGGCCACCGAGCTGACGGGCGTACGGTACGGCGCCGACCACGGCTCCGACGTCTCGCTGCGGGTGGTCGCCGACCACATCCGCACCTCCACGATGCTCATCGGGGACGGCGTCACCCCCGGCAACGAGGGACGCGGCTACGTCCTGCGCCGCATCATGCGCCGCGCCATCCGCAACATGCGTCTCCTCGGCGCCACGGAGCCGGTCGTCGCCGCGCTGGTCGACGTGGTCATCAGGACCATGGGCGAGCAGTACCCGGAGCTGGTGACCGACCGCAAGCGCATCGAGACCGTGGCCCTCGCCGAGGAGGCCGCCTTCCTCAAGGCCCTCAAGGGCGGCACGAACATCCTCGACACCGCCGTCACCGAGACCAAGGCCGCCGGCGGCCGGGTGCTCCCCGGCGACAAGGCGTTCCTGCTCCACGACACCTGGGGCTTCCCCATCGACCTCACCCTGGAGATGGCCTCGGAGCAGGGCCTCTCCGTGGACGAGGACGGCTTCCGGCGGCTCATGAAGGAGCAGCGGGAGCGGGCCAAGGCCGATGCCAAGGCCAAGAAGTCCGGCCACGCCGACCTCTCCGCCTACCGCTCGGTCGCGGACACCAGCGGTTCCACCGAGTTCACCGGCTACACCGCCACCGAGGGCGAGTCGACCGTCGTCGGCCTGCTGGTCGACGGGGTGCCCTCGCCGGCCGCCACCGAGGGCGACGACGTCGAGATCGTCCTCGACCGCACACCGTTCTACGCCGAGGGCGGCGGCCAGCTCGCCGACCAGGGCCGGATCCGGCTCGACAGCGGCGCCGTCGTCCAGATCCGCGATGTCCAGCAGCCGGTCCCGGGTGTCTCCGTGCACAAGGGAACGGTGCAGGTCGGCGAGGTGACGGTGGGCGCCTCCGCGTACGCCGCCATCGATCTGACCCGCCGCCGGGCCATCGCCCGCGCCCACAGCGCCACCCACCTCACGCACCAGGCCCTGCGCGACGCCCTCGGCCCGACGGCCGCCCAGGCCGGCTCCGAGAACTCCCCGGGCCGCTTCCGCTTCGACTTCGGCTCGCCCGCCGCCGTACCCGGCACGGTGCTCCTGGACGTCGAGCAGAAGATCAACGAGGTGCTCGCCCGGGAGCTGGACGTCCAGGCCGAGGTCATGTCGATCGACGAGGCCAAGAAGCAGGGCGCCATCGCCGAGTTCGGCGAGAAGTACGGCGAGCGGGTCCGTGTCGTCACCATCGGCGACTTCTCCAAGGAGCTGTGCGGCGGTACGCACGTCCACAACACCGCCCAGCTCGGGCTGGTGAAGCTGCTCGGCGAGTCGTCCATCGGCTCCGGGGTACGGCGTATCGAGGCCCTGGTCGGTGTGGACGCGTACAGCTTCCTCGCCAAGGAGCACACCGTCGTCGCCCAGCTCCAGGAGCTGGTCAAGGGCCGTTCCGAGGAGCTGCCCGAGAAGATCGCCGGGATGCTCGGCAAGCTGAAGGACGCCGAGAAGGAGATCGAGAAGTTCCGCGCGGAGAAGGTGCTCGCCGCCGCCGCCGGACTGGCCAGCTCCGCCAAGGACGTACGCGGGACGGCCCTGGTCACCGGGCAGGTCCCGGACGGCACCTCGGCCGACGACCTGCGCAAGCTGGTCCTCGACGTACGCGGCCGTATCAGCGGCGACCGGCCGGTGGTCGTCGCCCTGTTCACCACGGCGGGCGGCCGTCCGCTGACGGTCATCGCCACCAACGAGGCCGCCCGTGCACGCGGGCTCAAGGCCGGTGACCTGGTGCGTACCGCCGCCAAGACCCTCGGCGGCGGCGGGGGCGGCAAGCCGGACCTCGCCCAGGGCGGTGGCCAGAACCCGGAGGCCATCGGGGACGCCGTGGCCGCCGTCGAGCGCCTCGTCGCCGAAACGGCCTGACGCCGGATGAGGCGGGGACGGCGGCTCGCGATCGACGTCGGGGACGCCCGGATCGGGGTCGCCTCGTGCGACCCCGACGGGATCCTCGCCACGCCGGTGGAGACCGTGCCGGGACGCGATGTCCCGGCCGCCCACCGGCGGCTGCGGCAGATCGTCGAGGAGTACGAACCCATCGAAGTGCTGGTCGGGCTGCCTCGCTCCCTCAACGGGGGCGAGGGGCCCGCCGCCGCGAAGGTACGTGTGTTCGTTCAGGAACTGGCACGAGGGGTCGCACCGTTGCCGGTACGACTGGTCGATGAGCGAATGAGCACAGTGACGGCCAGCCAGGGACTGCGCGCTTCGGGCGTCAAGTCCAAGAAAGGCCGGTCCGTCATCGACCAGGTGGCGGCAGTTGTCATCCTCCAGAGCGCGCTGGAGGCCGAACGTGTATCAGGTAATCCTCCCGGCGAGAGCGTCGAAGTGGTCATCTGATCGCGGTACGGTAACGTTCCGCGCGATGCGGCGGTGTTCGAACAGCCGCCGCACAGCAAAGAGGCGAAACGGACGCCGTGCCACTGCGCTCAGCGGTCACGCCTCGCGGCTCAAGGGGATCGATGACTGACTATGGCCGGGGCCCGGGCTCCGAACCGTGGCACCCTGGGGACCCTCTGTACGGGGACTCGGGGTGGGCGGCACAGCAGGCCACCGACGGCAGCGGCTCCTCCTACGGAGGCCAGCAGCAGTACCCGCAGCAGCCGCAGGCCCACGCGCAGTACGGGGCGGTCCAGGACCCGTACCAACAGCAGTACCAGCAGCAGCCGCAGCACCCCCAGTACCAGGGCGGGCAGCCCGAGTACGGTGCTCAGCAGTACGGCGACCAGCAGTACGGGACACCGCAGCAGCACCATCAGCAGCAGGTGCAGCACCAGCCCCACCAGCAGCAAGGCCACCAGCAGCAAGGCCATCAGCAGCAGGCCCACCAGCAGTACGCGGAGCAGCAGTACGCGACGCGCCAGTCCCCGCCGCAGTACGGCGATCCCCAGTACAACGACCCGCAGTACAACAGCGGTTGGGACAACGGCCAGCAGGCCGAGATGCCGTACGGAGCGAACTCCTCGGCCCCCTACGCGGGCGAGTACGGCACCTACGCGGAGAACCACGACCAGTACGGCACCCCCGACGCGTACCCGCCGCCACAGCCCCCTGGCAGGCGCCAGGCCGAGCCGGAGCCCCAGGCGGAACCGGACACGGAGGCGGCCGAGGACGCGCCGGAGAAGGAGACGCACCCCTTCTTCACCGGTGAGGGCGGCGACAAGGACGACGACGATCCGGGCTCGGGCCGCGGCGGCGCCGGCCGTGAGCGCCGCGGCAAGACGAAGAAGAAGAGCCGCAACGGCACCGCCTGCCTCGTCGTCGCCGTGGTCTTCCTCGGCGGCGCCGGTGGTATCGGCTATGTCGGCTACCAGTTCTGGCAGAGCAAGTTCGGTCCGCCGCCGGATTACGCGGGCGCGGGCAGCGGCGATATCGAGGTGGAAATTCCCTCGGGGGCCGGCGGATACGAGATCGGTGCCATTCTGGTGAAGAAGGGCGTGGTCAAGAGTCAGCGCGCCTTTGTCGCCGCGCAGAACCAGAATCCCAAGGGAAATACCATTCAGGCGGGCGTCTACATTCTCGGCAAGGAGATGTCCGCGCGGAATGCCGTCACGAAGATGCTCAGCCCGACCAGCAGAAACGCGCTGATCTTCCCCGAGGGCAAGCGCAACGAATTCGTCTACGCGCAGATCGACAAACGGCTCGGACTCAAGAACGGCGAGACCGCTGCCGTCGCGAAGGCGCAGGCGAAGAACCTGGGTCTGCCGAAATGGGCGAACGACAGCAGCGACATAAAGGATCCGCTGGAAGGCTTCCTCTTCCCGGCCAGCTACCCGGTCGCGAAGGGCACGAAACCGGAGACCGTCCTCAAGAAGATGGTCGCCCGGGCCAGCGCCGAGTACGAGAAGCAGGACATCGAGAACGAGGCGAAGAAGCTGAAGCTGAAGTCGCCGCTCCAACTGGTCACCATCGCGAGCCTCGTGCAGGCGGAGGGCAAGTACAAGCACGACTTCGACAAGGTCGCGCGTGTCGTCTACAACCGCCTCCAGCCGGAGAACACGGAGACCGTCGGGCGGCTGGAGTTCGACTCCACCGTCAACTACATCAAGGCCCAGAGCAGGCTGGATCTCGGTGCGGTCGACAACCTCCGCAAGATCAAGGACCCGTACAACACCTACGACATCAAGGGCCTGCCGCCCGGTCCCATCGGCAACCCGGGCGCCGACGCCCTGCACTCGGCGATCAACCCGGCGGAAGGCCCCTGGTACTACTTCGTCTCGGTGACCTCGGACAAGACGCTCTTCGCCGTCACCAACGAGGAGCACGAGGCGAACCGCCAGGAGTACGAGAGGGAAAGCAAGAAACCGTGACGGAACATCGGCGGGCGGCGGTCCTCGGATCGCCCATCGCTCACTCCCTCTCCCCGGCGCTGCACCGCGCGGCGTACGGAGAGCTGGGGCTGAGCCAGTGGACGTACGACCGGTTCGAGGTGGACGAGGCCGGGCTGCCCGGCTTCCTCGAAGGGCTGCGGGGCGACCCCGCCTGGGCGGGGCTGTCGCTGACCATGCCGCTCAAGCGGGCCGTCATCCCGCTGCTGGACGAGATCACCGACACCGCGGCCGCGGTGGAGGCGGTGAACACCGTCGTCCTCGGCGAGGACGGGCGGCGCACCGGTGACAACACCGACATCCCCGGCATGATCGCCGCCCTGCGGGAACGCGGTGTGGAGAAGGTGGAGTCCGCGGCGATCCTGGGAGCGGGTGCGACCGCCTCGTCCGCCGTCGCCGCGCTCTCCCGTATCTGTACGGGGCCGGTCACCGCGTACGTACGGAGCAAGGCCCGTGCCACCGAGATGCGCGGCTGGGGCGAGCGGCTCGGGGTCGACGTCCGGATCGCCGACTGGGCGGAGGCGGACCGCGCGCTCGGCGCGCCGCTGGTGATCGCCACCACCCCGGCGGGCACCACCGACGCCCTCGCCGACGCGGTCCCCGACGCGGCGGGCACGCTCTTCGACGTGTTGTACGAGCCCTGGCCGACGGCGCTCGCCGCGGCCTGGGACCGGCGTGGGGGAGCCCTGGTGAGCGGGCTCGATCTGCTGGTCCACCAGGCGGTGCTCCAGGTGGAGATGATGACGGGCCGCTCGCCCGCGCCGCTCGACGCGATGCGGAAGGCGGGCGTCGCGGCGCTCGGATGAAGCTGTACGGAGCGGACCACCGGCCACGCGGCCGGGGGGGGGGGCCGCCCGCCCCCCACCCCCCCCGAGAACACCCCCGGGGGGAAATCGCCCGGGGGGGCCGGGGGCGCCCCCCCCGAGCGCCGCCGGGGGGCGACGCGCGCGGGGTGTGTGA
>NZ_JBHZDA010000071.1:0-21465 GCF_042755665.1 Streptomyces sp. NPDC059142 | reverse complement strand
CCCCCCCCACCCCGCCCCCCCCCCCGCCGCGGGCGGCGCCCCCCCGCCCCGCGGACCGCTGCCCGCCGCTGATCCCCGCCGTGGGAGAATCGGACATGGCGGGCCAGGGCCGCGCACCCGGTCGCGCCGCTGTCGTCCCAGGCGCGAGTATGAGGAGCACCGTTGAGCAGGTTGCGCTGGCTGACCGCGGGGGAGTCCCACGGACCCGCACTCGTGGCGACGCTGGAGGGTCTTCCCGCCGGGGTCCCCATCACCACGGAGATGGTGGCGGACCACCTGGCCCGGCGCCGCCTCGGCTACGGCCGCGGTGCTCGGATGAAGTTCGAGCAGGACGAGATCACCTTCCTCGGCGGGGTACGCCACGGCCTGACCATGGGCTCGCCCGTCGCGATCATGGTGGGCAACACCGAGTGGCCCAAGTGGGAGCAGGTCATGTCGGCCGATCCGGTCGACCCCGCCGAGCTGGCCCAGCTCGCCAGGAACGCGCCGCTGACCCGCCCCCGGCCCGGCCACGCGGACCTCGCCGGCATGCAGAAGTACGGCTTCGACGAGGCCCGGCCCGTCCTGGAGCGCGCCAGCGCCCGGGAGACCGCGGCACGTGTCGCGCTCGGCGCGGTGGCCCGCTCGTACCTGAAGGAGACGGCCGGGATCGAGATCGTCTCCCATGTCGTCGAGCTGGCCGCGGCGAAGGCCCCGTACGGCGTCCTCCCGGAGCCGTCCGACGTGGCGAAGCTCGACGCGGACCCGGTGCGCTGCCTGGACGCCGACGCCAGCAAGGCGATGGTCGCGGAGATCGACCAGGCCCACAAGGACGGCGACACCCTCGGCGGGGTCGTCGAGGTGCTGGCGTACGGCGTGCCGGTCGGGCTCGGCTCCCACGTCCACTGGGACCGCAGGCTCGACGCCCGGCTCGCCGCCGCGCTCATGGGCATCCAGGCCATCAAGGGCGTCGAGGTCGGCGACGGCTTCGGGCTCGCCCGGGTGCCGGGCTCGAAGGCGCACGACGAGATCGTCCCGACCCCGGACGGCATCCGGCGCTCCTCCGGCCGCTCCGGCGGCACCGAGGGCGGGCTGACCACCGGTGAGCTGCTGCGCGTACGGGCCGCGATGAAGCCGATCGCGACGGTGCCGCGCGCGCTGGCCACCGTCGACGTGGCCACCGGCGAGGTGACCAGCGCCCACCACCAGCGCTCCGACGTGTGCGCCGTGCCGGCCGCCGGGATCGTCGCCGAGGCCATGGTCGCGCTGACCCTCGCGGACGCGGTCGCGGAGAAGTTCGGCGGCGACAGCGTCACCGAGACCCGCCGCAACGTGGACTCGTACCTCGACAACCTCCGCATCCGATGAGCGCCCAGGACCCGGCCGGCGGGCCGGCGGACGGACCGGCCGTCGTGCTCGTCGGCCCCATGGGCGTCGGCAAGTCCACCGTCGGTGAACTGCTCGCCGCCCGGCTCGGCACGGCCTTCCGCGACAGCGACGCCGACATCGTCGCCGACCAGGGACGGTCCATCGCCGAGATCTTCGTGGACGAGGGCGAGACGCACTTCCGCGAGCTGGAGCGCGCGGCGGTACGGCGCGCCCTCGCGGAGCACACCGGAGTCCTCGCCCTCGGCGGCGGCGCGATCCTCGACGAGGCCACCCGCGCGGCGCTGACCGGGCTGCCGGTCGCCTATCTCTCGATGGAGGTCGCCGAGGCGGCCCGGCGGACCGGGCTGAACACGGCCCGCCCGCTGCTGGCCGTCAACCCCCGCCAGCAGTGGAAGCTGCTGATGGAGGGACGCCGCCACCTGTACACGGAGGTGGCCCGGGTCTCCGTCGCCACCGACGACCGCACGCCCGAAGAGGTCGTGGACGCCGTCCTCGACGCGCTGGAGCTGACCCCTCCTCCGGCGGACCAGCTCAGGATCCCCGGCACGATCCCCGGCAAGGAGAACCCCGTATGACGGAGCAGGCAGTCACCCGTATCCAGGTCGGCGGCACGGCGGGACACGACCCGTACGAGGTACTGGTCGGACGGCAGCTCCTCGGGGAGCTGCCCACCCTGATCGGGCCGCGGGTCCGGCGGATCGCCGTCATCCACCCCGAGGCGCTGGCGGACACCGGCGAGGCGCTGCGCGCGGACCTCGCCGAGCAGGGGTACGAGGCCGTCGCGATCCAGGTGCCGAACGCGGAGGAGGCGAAGACCGCCGAGGTCGCCGCGTACTGCTGGAAGGCGCTCGGACAGACCGGCTTCACCCGGAGCGATGTGATCATCGGCGTGGGTGGTGGCTCCACCACCGACCTGGCCGGGTTCGTCGCCGCGACCTGGCTGCGCGGGGTGCGCTGGATCGCCGTACCGACGACCGTGCTCGCCATGGTCGACGCGGCCGTGGGCGGCAAGACGGGCATCAACACCGCCGAGGGCAAGAACCTCGTCGGCGCCTTCCACCCGCCCGCCGGGGTGCTCTGCGACCTCGCCGCGCTGGACTCCCTGGGCGTCCACGACTACGTCAGCGGCATGGCGGAGATCATCAAGGCGGGGTTCATCGCGGACCCGGCCATCCTGGAGCTGGTCGAGGCCGACCCGGAGGGCGCCCGCACGCCGTCGGGACCGCACACCTCCGAGCTGATCGAGCGTTCCATCCGGGTCAAGGCCGAGGTCGTCTCCAACGACCTCAAGGAGTCCGGTCTCCGGGAGATCCTGAACTACGGCCACACCCTGGCGCACGCCATCGAGAAGAACGAGCGCTACAAGTGGCGGCACGGCGCCGCCGTCTCCGTCGGCATGGTCTTCGCCGCCGAACTGGGGCGGCTGGCCGGCCGGCTCGACGACGCGACCGCCGACCGGCACCGCGCCGTCCTGGAGTCCGTCGGCCTCCCGCTGACCTACCGCGGCGACCAGTGGCCCAAGCTGCTGGAGACCATGAAGGTCGACAAGAAGTCCCGCGGCGACCTGCTGCGCTTCATCGTGCTCGACGGCCTCGGCAAGCCGACCGTGCTGGAGGGCCCGGACCCGGCGGTGCTGCTCGCCGCCTACGGGGAGGTGTCGGCGTGACCCGACGGGTCCTCGTCCTCAACGGACCCAACCTGGGCCGCCTCGGCTCGCGCGAACCCGACGTGTACGGCGCGACCTCGTACGCCGGGCTGGTCGACGTCTGCCGGACGCTCGGCAAGGAGCTGGGGCTCGACGTCGACGTACGGGAGACCAACGACGAGGGCGAGCTGATCCGCTGGCTCCACGAGGCCGCGGACGGCGCCCTGCCGGTCGTCCTCAACCCGGGCGCGTTCACCCACTACTCGTACGCGATGCGGGACGCGGCGGCGCAGCGCACCGCGCCGCTGATCGAGGTGCACCTCTCGAACCCGTACGCGCGCGAGGAGTTCCGGCACACCTCGGTGGTCGCGGCCGTCGCCAGTGGTACGGTCGCGGGCTTCGGCATCGGCTCGTACCGGCTCGCGCTGCGCGCGCTCGCGGAGGAGCTGACCGCCTGACGGGGCGCCACCCGGCGCTCCCCAGGCATCCCGGCCGTTCCCACGGGGACGGCCGGGGGCGGTACCGTTCGGTAGCGCGGCCCGCGGGGGCCGCCGACCAGCGTCAGTCGTACGAGACGGAGTGGCACCGGATGCAGCACTCAGTGGGGGCTCCGTTGCCGCCTCCCCAGGGACCGGGGCACGGAACCGGATGGGCGCCCCCGGCACCGGGCGTACCTCAGGCGCACGGCGCGCACCAGCCTCCCGGCCAGCACGGACCACAGGGCCAGCACGGACCACACGGACCACACGGACCACACGGACCACAGGCGCCGCTCGTGCCGCAGCCGGTCCAGGGGTCCCACCAGCCTCCCGGCCCTCCCCGGCCCTCAGGGCCTCCCGTGCCCCCCGGGCCGCCTCAGCCCCCGGGGCAGCACCCCGGGCCGGCGCACGGGCCCGCACAGGAGCACGGACACCCCCCGGTGCCGCCGCCCGGCGGACCGGCCGGGCAGGCCGCCCCCGACTTCACCGGACATGTCCAGCTCCCGCCCGGCGGCCCCGTACCGGTACCCGCCGCGCGCCCCGCCGACAGCGGCACGGGCACCGCTACCCTCGCCGTCCTGCTGATCGGCCCCGCCGGCGCGGGCAAGACCACCGTCGCCCGGCACTGGGCGAGCAGCCGCCGGGTGCCCACCGCGCACATCAGCCTGGACGACGTGCGCGAATGGGTCTGCGCGGGATTCGCCGACCCGCAGTCCGGCTGGAACGACCACTCCGAGGCGCAGTACCGGCTGGCCCGCCGCACCTGCGGCTTCGCCGCCCGCAACTTCCTCGCCAACGGCATCTCCTGCATCCTCGACGACGCGGTCTTCCCGGACCGCCCGGTCGTCGGACTCGGCGGCTGGAAGCGCCATGTGGGCCCCGGCCTGCTGCCGGTCGTCCTGCTCCCCGGGCTGGAGATCGTCCTGGAGCGCAACGCCGAGCGCAGCGGCAACCGCCGGCTGGCGGACGAGGAGGTCGCGGGCATCCACGGCCGGATGGCCGGCTGGTACGGCTCGGGGCTGCCCATCATCGACAACTCCAAGTACGACGTGGAGACCACCGCCCGGGTCCTGGACGACGTCCTGGCCCGTGCGCTGGCCTCCCCGCCGAGCTGGTAGCCGGACACCCCGGGGGCCAGGGCGGTTCCCCGGTCGGACGCGCTGAACCGGCCGGGTGAGGCGGCCACTCGTACGCTCGGGTCATGTCAGACGTGTATGCGGTCCGCCGCGCGCGGCTGCGTGACCGGTGCGCCGCCGCGGGCAACCCGGCGGCCCTGGTCTCCCGGCCCGCCAACGTCCGCTACCTCGCGGGCGGGGCGCCGCCGGGCGCCGTGCTGCTGCTCGGCCCGCACGACGACGACACCCTGCTCTGCCCCCGTACCCCCGGCCACGAGGGGCCGGAGGGGATCGACGAACGGCTGCGTCTCACCGCCGTCCCCATCAGCGGGGACCCGGTCGTGGCCGCCGCGGGGATCCTCACCCCGTCGTCCGCCGGTTCGCTCGCCGTCGAGGAGCACCACCTCACCGTCGCCCGCCACCGGGCCATCGGCGCCGTCGTGCCGGGGCTGCGCCTCACGGACCTCGGCTGCGCCGTGGAGCAGCAGCGGATCGTCAAGGACGAGGCGGAGATCGCCTGTCTGCGGATCGCCGCCGAGATCGCCGACCACGCGCTGGGGGAGCTGCTGGAGTCGATCCTGGTGGGCCGCACGGAGCGGCATCTCGCGCTGGAGCTGGAGCGGCGCCTCGTCGACCACGGCGCCGACGGCCCGGCCTTCCCGACCGTCGTGGCCACCGGACCGCACTCGGGCCGCCCCGGGCACCGTCCCTCGGACCGCCGGGTCGAGGAGGGTGATTTCCTCTCCGTCGGTCTCGGCGCCGACTACCGCGGATACCGCTGTCTCATCGGCCGGACGTTCGTCATCGGAACGTCGCCCGCCGACTGGCAGATCGAGCTGTACGAGCTGGTCTTCGCGGCACAACGGGCAGGTCGGGAGGGGCTGGTGCCGGGCGCGGGCTACCGCGACGTGGACCGCGCGACGCGTCATCCGCTGGAGGCCGCGGGCCACGGCGAGGGGCTCGCACCCCGTACGGGACACGGGGTCGGACTGGAAATCGACGAGGACCCGCAGCTCGCCCCCGCGGCCATGGGTAAACTGGACGCTTGTGTGCCGGTCACCGTCGGACCGGGGGTCCACCTCCCGGGCCGGGGCGGTGTCCGGATCGATGACACGCTCGTCGTCCGCCCCGAGGCGGACGGCGGACCCGAGCTACTCACCATCACGACCAAGGAGCTGCTCGCGCTCTAGTCCGGTGCCGGTGCCGGGCACCGCCCGCGCCATGGCCCGGGTGTCGCCCAGGTATCCGCCGGGGCGGCGCGCGGCCCTCGGTCGTCCACCTGCTTTCAGTCCAGGAGATTCCGCAACCGTGGCTTCCACGAACGACCTCAAGAACGGCCTGGTGCTCAAGCTCGACGGAGGCCAGCTCTGGTCCGTCGTCGAGTTCCAGCACGTCAAGCCCGGCAAGGGCCCGGCCTTTGTGCGCACCAAGCTCAAGAACGTGCTCTCCGGCAAGGTCGTCGACAAGACCTTCAACGCCGGCGTGAAGGTCGAGGTGGCCACCGTCGACCGCCGCGACATGCAGTTCTCGTACATGGACGGCGAGTACTTCGTCTTCATGGACATGAGCACGTACGACCAGCTCATGATCGACCGCAAGTCGGTCGGTGACGCGGCGAACTTCCTGATCGAGGGCTTCACCGCCACCGTCGCCACGCACGAGGGCGAGGTGCTCTACGTCGAGCTGCCGGCCGCGGTCGAGCTGGTCATCCAGCACACCGACCCGGGCGTCCAGGGCGACCGCTCCACCGGCGGCACCAAGCCGGCGACGCTGGAGACCGGTTACGAGATCGGTGTCCCGCTCTTCATCACCACCGGCGAGAAGATCAAGGTCGACACCCGTACGGGCGACTACCTCGGCCGGGTGAACAGCTAACCGTGGCTGCCAGGAGCAATGCCCGTAAGCGCGCGTTCCAGATCCTCTTCGAGGCCGATCAGCGCGGTACGTCCGTACAGAACGTTCTCGCGGACTGGATCAGGCACTCCCGCTCCGACGACCGGCAGCCGCCCGTCAGCGAGTTCACGATGGAACTGGTCGAGGGATACGCGGAGCACGTGGCCCGTATCGACGAACTCATCGCCACCTACGCGGTGGACTGGGACCTCGACCGGATGCCGGTGGCCGACCGCAACATCGTCCGGCTCGGTACGTACGAACTGATCTGGATGGACGGGACCCCGGACGCCGTGGCGATCGACGAGGCGGTCCAGCTCGCCAAGGAGTTCTCCACCGACGAGTCCCCGTCGTTCGTGAACGGCCTTCTCAGCCGCTTCAAGGACCTCAAGCCGAGTCTGCGCCGCGCCTGAGCGGCGGTCCGCCCTCACGCGCCGGACGGGAGCATTCGTGCCCGCCCGGTACGTGAGGGCGTCCGTGTCTCCGGACCCGGCGCGCGGGATGCCGGACGCGCCGGAGGGCGGCCCCGTACGCGTGTACGGGACCGCCCTCCGGGAGGTGACGTTTCTGCCGATCCGCGGGGCAGGCCCGCGGGGCGGTCAGCTCTCGTCGTGCGCGACCGCGCGCCGCGCGTCCGCGTCGAGCACACCCCAGCTGATGAGCTGCTCGGTCAGGACGGACGGCGACTGGTCGTAGATGACCGCCAGGGTGCGCAGGTCGTCCTGGCGGATCGACAGCACCTTGCCGTTGTAGTCGCCCCGCTGGCTCTGGATCGTCGCCGCGTACCGCTGGAGCGGGCCGGCCTTCTCCTGCGGCACGTGGGCCAGGCGCTCCAGGTCGAGAACGAGCTTCGGCGGCGGCTCGGCGGCGCCCCCGGGCGTCGTGCCGGGAAGAAGCTCCTGCACCGGGACGCCGTAGAAGTCCGCCAGCTCGGCGAGGCGCTGCACCGTGACGGCGCGGTCTCCCCGCTCGTACGAACCCACCACGACGGCCTTCCAGCGGCCCTGGGACTTCTCCTCCACACCGTGGAGAGAAAGGCCCTGCTGGGTGCGGATGGCGCGGAGTTTGGCCCCGAGCTGCTTTGCGTATTCGCTGGACATATAGCTCCCCGGACGCTGGAACATCGTGCGGCTCCGCCGCGTGGCTGGTGACTCACTGTGAGGTTACGCAGCGTTACTTGGATGCGTCAAGCCGGGGGAGCCGTACCGGGGTCCGTACCGGCCTCCGTACCGCGCTCCGTACCGCCGTCCGTACCGCGCCCGCACGGTCCGCGGGCCGGTCGGGACGGGGGTGGCACCGAATGCGCCGCGGACCCCCTGCTAGCCTGAGTGGCGTAGTTTCTGGGTTTCTGGCATTTCCGACGTCCTTTAAGGTCCGTCCCGTGAGGCGGAGAAGGAGGTCCGTTTCTTATGGACGCAAGCAAGAACGTGAGCGGCGACGCGAGCGGCACGGACACGACGGCCGGACCCGGTGCGGCCCGCCCGGTCCTGGAGGCCCCCGACATCGCGCGGGTCCTGACCCGTATCGCCCACGAGATCGTCGAACGCGCCAAGGGCGCCGACGACGTGGTGCTCCTCGGCATTCCGACCCGCGGGGTCTTCCTGGCCCGCCGGCTCGCCGGAAAGCTCGCCGAGATCACCGGCCGCACCATCCCGGTCGGCTCCCTCGACATCACCATGTACCGCGACGACCTGCGGCTGCGGCCCGCCCGCGCGCTGGCCCGCACCGACATCCCCGGGGACGGTGTCGACGGACGGCTGGTCGTCCTCGTCGACGACGTGCTCTTCTCCGGCCGCACCATCCGCGCCGCCCTCGACGCGCTCGGCGACATCGGCCGCCCGCGCGCCGTCCAGCTCGCCGTCCTCGTCGACCGCGGCCACCGCGAGCTGCCGATCCGCGCCGACTACGTCGGCAAGAACCTCCCCACCTCGCTGCGGGAGACGGTCAAGGTCCAGCTCGCGGAGGAGGACGGCCGCGACACCGTGCTGCTCGGCCTCCAGCGGCCCGCCGCGTCCGGCGAGCGGTAGCTGACCCGCCCGTACGCCGTTCCACCCCGTACGGCTGCCTCAGCGCGCCCGCACGCCCGCACACCCCACCACATCCGGAGCGCTCTTTCCGATGCTGCGTCTTCCCGGGGCGAACCCCCGCACACCCGGCCACCTGATCTCCGCCGCCGACCTCAGCCGCGACGACGCCGTGCTGATCCTCGACACCGCCGAGGAGATGGCCCGGGTCGCCGACCGGCCCATCAAGAAACTCCCCACCCTGCGCGGCCGTACCGTCGTCAACCTCTTCTTCGAGGACTCGACCCGCACCCGGATCTCCTTCGAGGCCGCCGCCAAGCGCCTCTCCGCCGACGTGATCAACTTCTCGGCGAAGGGCTCGTCCGTCTCCAAGGGCGAATCGCTCAAGGACACCGCGCTCACCCTGGAGGCGATGGGCGCCGACGCCGTCGTCATCCGGCACGGCGCCTCCGGCGCCCCGTACCGCCTCGCCACCTCCGGCTGGATCGACGGCGCGGTCGTCAACGCGGGCGACGGCACCCACGAACACCCGACCCAGGCCCTCCTCGACGCCTTCACCCTGCGCCGCAGGCTCGTCGGCGCCGACGAGGGCATCGGCCGCGACCTGGCAGGGCGGCGGGTCACCATCGTCGGCGACGTGCTGCACAGCCGCGTCGCCCGCTCCAACGTCCTGCTGCTCCACACGCTCGGCGCCCGGGTCACGGTCGTCGCGCCGCCCACCCTCGTACCGATCGGCGTCGAGCACTGGCCCTGCGAGGTCAGCTACGACCTGGACCGGGTGCTGCCCACGTCCGACGCCGTGATGATGCTGCGGGTGCAGCGCGAGCGGATGAACGCCGCCTTCTTCCCGACCGAGCGCGAGTACTCCCGGCGCTACGGCCTGGACGGCGAGCGGATGCGCCGGATGCCCGGCGACTCCGTCGTCATGCACCCCGGCCCCATGAACCGCGGCATGGAGATCACCGCCGAGGTCGCCGACTCCGACCGCTGCACGGCCGTCGAGCAGGTCGCCAACGGCGTCTCCATCCGGATGGCCGTGCTCTACCTGCTGCTGGGCGGCAACGAGCCCGCCGTCACCACGTCCCGCCCGGCCCCCGAGCCGTCCCGCCCGTCACCCGAGGAGAACAAGTAACCATGAGCAAGATCCTGATCCGGGGCGCCCAGGTGCTCGGCGGTGACGTCCAGGACGTACTGATCGACGGCGAGGTGATCGAGGCGGTGGGCACCGGCCTGGACGCCGCGGACGCCACCGTCGTGGAGGCCGCCGGGCAGATCCTGCTGCCCGGCCTGGTCGACCTCCACACCCATCTGCGCGAGCCCGGCCGCGAGGACTCCGAGACCGTTCTGACCGGCACGAAGGCCGCCGCGATCGGCGGCTTCACCGCCGTCCACGCCATGGCCAACACCTTCCCCGTCGCCGACACGGCCGGCGTGGTCGAGCAGGTCTGGCGGCTCGGCAAGGAGTCCGGCTACTGCGACGTGCAGCCGGTCGGCGCCGTCACCGTCGGCCTGGAGGGCAAGCACCTCGCCGAACTGGGCGCCATGAACGACTCCGCCGCGGGCGTCCGGGTCTTCTCCGACGACGGCAAGTGCGTCGACGACGCGGTGATCATGCGCAGGGCACTGGAGTACGTGAAGGCGTTCGACGGCGTCGTCGCCCAGCACGCCCAGGAGCCGCGGCTCACCGAGGGCGCCCAGATGAACGAGGGCGTCGTCTCCGCGGAGCTGGGCCTCGGCGGCTGGCCCGCCGTCGCCGAGGAGTCGATCATCGCGCGCGACGTGCTGCTCGCCGCGCACGTCGGCTCCCGCGTGCACATCTGCCACCTCTCCACCGCGGGCTCGGTCGAGCTGGTCCGCTGGGCGAAGTCCAAGGGGTGGGACGTCACCGCCGAGGTCACCCCGCACCACCTCCTCCTCACCGACGAACTCGTACGGTCGTACAACCCCGTCTACAAGGTGAACCCGCCGCTGCGCACCGAGGCCGACGTCCTCGCCCTGCGCGCCGCCCTGGCGGACGGCACGATCGACTGCGTCGCCACCGACCACGCGCCCCACCCGCACGAGGACAAGGACTGCGAGTGGGCCGCCGCGGCCATGGGCATGGTCGGTCTGGAGACCGCCCTGTCGGTGGTCCAGGAGACGATGGTCGACACCGGACTGCTGGACTGGGCGGGCGTCGCCGACCGGATGTCGTTCCGCCCGGCGCGCATCGGCCGTCTCGAAGGGCATGGCCGTCCCGTCTCGGCAGGCGAGCCCGCCAACCTCACCCTGGTCGATCCGGCATACCGTGGAGCCGTGGACCCCGCGGGATTCGCCTCCCGCAGCCGTAACACCCCCTACGAGGGGCGTGAGCTGCCGGGACGCGTGACCCACACCTTCCTGCGGGGCCGTGCCACGGTCGTCGACGGGAATCTGGCGTGAGAACTGCGAACCTTCTGCTTCCACTGGCCGCCGAACAGAAATCGGCGGACGTGACCGACTGGGCCGCCCGGATCGGCTGGGTGGCCGGACTGCTGCTCTTCGTCGTCCTCGTGTACTGGCTGATGCGCCAGGGCTGGAAGTGGCGCGGCAGCCTCCAGTCGGACCTGCCCGAGCTGCCGACCGGGCCGGCCGACCCCGGCGAGGCGAGACTGACGATGGCGGGCCGCTACCACGGGTCCACGACCGCCGGTCAGTGGCTCGACCGGATCGTCGCCCACGGCCTCGGCGCCCGCAGCCGCGTGGAGCTGACGCTCACCGACGCCGGGCTCGACGTCGTACGCCCCGGCGCGAACGACTTCTTCGTACCGGCGGAGCGGCTGCGCGAGGCCCGGCTCGACAAGGGCATCGCGGGCAAGGTCCTCGCCGAGGGCGGGCTGCTGATCGTCACCTGGGAGCACGGGGACCGCCTGATCGACTCCGGCTTCCGCTCGGACCGCTCGGCCGAACACGCCGCCTGGGTCGAGGCCGTCAACTCCATGAGCCGGCCCCTCACCACGCACCACACCAGCACTACGGAAGGCCCCGCACGATGACCACCTCCACCCGGGGAACCGCCCGCGTAAAGGCGTCTCCCGCCGTACTCGTCCTGGAGGACGGCCGCACCTTCCGCGGCCGCGCCTACGGGGCCGTGGGGGAGACCTTCGGAGAGGCCGTCTTCTCCACCGGTATGACCGGCTACCAGGAGACCCTCACCGACCCGTCGTACCACCGCCAGGTCGTCGTGATGACCGCCCCGCACATCGGGAACACCGGCGTGAACGACGAGGACCCCGAGTCCCGGCGGATCTGGGTCTCCGGCTACGTCGTACGGGACCCCGCGCGCACCCCGTCCAACTGGCGCTCGCGCCGCTCCCTCGACGAGGAACTGGTCGCCCAGGGCGTCGTCGGCATCAGCGGCGTCGACACCCGCGCCCTCACCCGCCACCTCCGCGAGCGCGGCGCCATGCGCGTCGGCATCTTCTCCGGGGAGTCCCTGGCCGACGAGGCGGCGCTGCTCGCCCGGGTCCGGCAGGCCCCGGAGATGACCGGCGCCGACCTCTCCGCGGAGGTCGCCACCGAGCAGCCGTACGTCGTCCCCGCGATCGGCGCGAAGCGCTTCACCGTCGCCGCGCTCGACCTCGGCATCAAGGGCATGACCCCGCACCGGATGGCCCAGCGCGGCATCGAGGTGCACGTGCTGCCCGCCACCGCCACGCTGGACGAGGTGTACGCGACCGCGCCCGACGGGGTCTTCCTCTCCAACGGGCCCGGCGACCCCGCCACCGCCGACCTCACCGTCGTCCGGGGCGTGCTGGAGCGCGGTACGCCGCTCTTCGGCATCTGCTTCGGCAACCAGCTCCTCGGCCGCGCGCTCGGCTTCGGCACGTACAAGCTGAAGTACGGCCACCGCGGCATCAACCAGCCCGTGCAGGACCGGACCACCGGCAAGGTCGAGGTGACCGCCCACAACCACGGGTTCGCCGTCGACGCCCCGCTCGACCGGGTCACCGACACCCCCTACGGCCGCGCCGAGGTCTCCCACGTCTGCCTCAACGACAACGTGGTCGAAGGGCTCAGGCTGCTCGACCGGCCGGTCTTCAGCGTCCAGTACCACCCCGAGGCGGCCGCCGGCCCGCACGACGCCGCGTACCTCTTCGACCGCTTCGTTTCCCTGATGGAGGACCAGCGTGCCTAAGCGCACCGATATCCAGTCCGTCCTGGTCATCGGTTCAGGACCGATCGTCATCGGCCAGGCCGCTGAATTCGACTACTCCGGTACCCAGGCGTGCCGCGTGCTCAGGTCCGAGGGCCTGCGCGTCATCCTGGTCAACTCCAACCCCGCCACGATCATGACGGACCCGGAGATCGCCGACGCCACGTACGTCGAGCCGATCACCCCCGAGTACGTCGAGAAGATCATCGCGAAGGAGCGCCCCGACGCGCTGCTGCCCACCCTCGGCGGCCAGACCGCGCTGAACACGGCGATCTCGCTGCACGGCGCGGGCACCCTCGACAAGTACGGCGTCGAACTGATCGGCGCCAACGTCGAGGCCATCAACAAGGGCGAGGACCGCGACCTCTTCAAGGGCGTCGTAAAGGCCGTCCACGAGAAGATCGGCCACGGCGAGTCCGCCCGCTCGGTCATCTGCCACTCCATGGACGACGTCCTCGCCGGTGTCGACACGCTCGGCGGCTACCCCGTCGTCGTCCGCCCCTCCTTCACCATGGGCGGCGCCGGCTCCGGCTTCGCCCACACCGAGGAGGACCTGCGCCGGATCGCCGGACAGGGCCTGATGCTCTCGCCGACCACCGAGGTGCTCCTGGAGGAGTCCATCCTCGGCTGGAAGGAGTACGAGCTGGAGCTGATGCGCGACAAGCACGACAACGTCGTGGTCGTCTGCTCCATCGAGAACTTCGACCCGATGGGCGTGCACACCGGCGACTCGATCACCGTCGCGCCCGCGATGACGCTCACCGACCGCGAGTACCAGATCCTGCGGGACGTCGGCATCGCCGTGATCCGCGAGGTCGGCGTCGACACCGGCGGCTGCAACATCCAGTTCGCGATCAACCCGGACGACGGCCGCGTCATCGTCATCGAGATGAACCCGCGCGTCTCCCGCTCCTCCGCGCTCGCCTCCAAGGCCACCGGCTTCCCGATCGCCAAGATCGCCGCCCGGCTCGCCGTCGGCTACACGCTGGACGAGATCCCCAACGACATCACCGAGAAGACCCCGGCGTCCTTCGAGCCCACGCTCGACTACGTCGTCGTCAAGGTGCCCCGGTTCGCCTTCGAGAAGTTCCCGGCCGCCGACGCCAGCCTCACCACCACCATGAAGTCCGTCGGCGAGGCCATGGCCATCGGCCGCAACTTCACCGAGGCGCTCCAGAAGGCGCTGCGCTCGCTGGAGAAGGCCGGCAGCCAGTTCGCCTTCACCGGGGACCCGGGCGACCTCGCCGAGCTGCTGGAGACCGCGAAGGTCCCCACCGACGGCCGGATCAACACCGTCATGCGGGCCATCAGGGCCGGGGCCACCCCCGAGGAGGTCTTCGACGCCACGAAGATCGACCCCTGGTTCGTCGACCAGCTCTTCCTGATCAAGGAGTACGCGGACGAGCTGGCCGCCGCCGAACGGCTCGACCCCGACCTGCTCGCCGAGGCCAAGCGCCACGGCTTCTCCGACGCCCAGATCGCCGCGATCCGCGGGCTGCGCGAGGACGTCGTCCGCGAGGTCAGGCACGCCCTCGGCGTACGCCCCGTCTACAAGACGGTGGACACCTGCGCCGCCGAGTTCGCCGCGAAGACCCCGTACTTCTACTCCTCGTACGACGAGGAGAGCGAGGTCGCGCCCCGCGAGAAGCCCGCCGTGATCATCCTCGGCTCCGGGCCCAACCGGATCGGCCAGGGCATCGAGTTCGACTACTCCTGCGTCCACGCCTCCTTCGCGCTGAGCGACGCCGGGTACGAGACCGTCATGGTCAACTGCAACCCGGAGACCGTCTCCACCGACTACGACACCTCCGACCGGCTCTACTTCGAGCCGCTCACCCTGGAGGACGTCCTGGAGATCGTGCACGCCGAGACCCTCGCGGGCCCGATCGCGGGCGTCGTCGTCCAGCTCGGCGGCCAGACCCCGCTGGGCCTCGCCCAGGCCCTCAAGGACAACGGCGTCCCCGTCGTCGGCACGCCCCCCGAGGCGATCCACGCCGCCGAGGACCGCGGCGCCTTCGGCCGCGTCCTCGCCGAGGCCGGCCTGCCCGCGCCCAAGCACGGCACCGCCACCACCTTCGCCGAGGCCAAGGCGATCGCCGACGAGATCGGCTACCCGGTCCTCGTACGGCCCTCGTACGTCCTCGGCGGACGCGGTATGGAGATCGTCTACGACGAGACCCGGCTCTCCTCGTACATCGCCGAGTCCACCGAGATCAGTCCCACCCGCCCGGTCCTGGTGGACCGTTTCCTCGACGACGCCATCGAGATCGACGTGGACGCGCTCTACGACGGTACGGAGCTGTACCTCGGCGGCGTCATGGAGCACATCGAGGAGGCCGGCATCCACTCCGGCGACTCGGCGTGCGCCCTGCCGCCCATCACCCTCGGCGGCTTCGACATCAAGCGGCTGCGCGCCTCCACGGAGGCCATCGCCAAGGGGGTGGGCGTGCGCGGACTGATCAACATCCAGTTCGCGATGGCCGGCGACATCCTCTACGTCCTGGAGGCCAACCCGCGCGCCTCCCGTACCGTCCCCTTCACCTCGAAGGCGACCGCCGTACCGCTCGCGAAGGCCGCCGCCCGCATCTCGCTCGGCGCCACCGTCGCGGAGCTGCGCGCGGAGGGGCTGCTGCCCGCGCAGGGCGACGGCGGCACGCTGCCGCTCGACGCGCCGATCTCCGTCAAGGAGGCCGTGATGCCGTGGTCGCGCTTCCGCGACATCCACGGACGCGGCGTCGACACCGTCCTCGGCCCGGAGATGCGCTCCACCGGCGAGGTCATGGGCATCGACTCGGCCTTCGGCACGGCGTACGCCAAGTCCCAGGCCGGCGCGTACGGCCCGCTGCCCGTCAAGGGCCGCGCCTTCATCTCCGTCGCCAACCGCGACAAGCGCTCGATGATCTTCCCGGCGCGCGAGCTGGTCGCCCACGGCTTCGAGCTGCTGGCCACCTCGGGCACCGCCGAGGTCCTCAAGCGCAACGGCATCAAGGCGACCGTCGTACGCAAGCAGTTCGAGGGCGAGGGCCCGGACGGCGAGAAGACCATCGTCCAGCTCATCCACGAGGGGGGAGTCGACCTCATCGTCAACACCCCGTACGGCACCGGCGGCCGGCTCGACGGCTACGACATCCGTACGGCGGCCGTGGCCCGCGGCGTCCCCTGCCTCACGACGGTCCAGGCGCTGGCCGCCGCCGTCCAGGGCATCGACGCCCTGAAGCACGGCGACGTCGGCGTCCGCTCCCTCCAGGAGCACGCGGAGCACCTCACCGCTGCGCGCGAGGACTGAGCCGCATGGACACGATGTACCGGATTCTCTTCCGGCTGGTCTTCCGGCGGATGGACCCCGAACAGGCGCACCACCTGGCCTTCCGGTGGATCCGGCTGGCCGCCCGCGTCCCCGGCCTGCGCACCTTCGCCGCCGCCGCGCTCGCCCCCCGCTTCGCGGAGCTGCGCACGGAGGCGTTCGGGCTGCGCATGCACGGCCCCTTCGGGCTCGCCGCGGGGTTCGACAAGAACGCCGTGGGCATCGACGGCCTGGCGATGGCCGGTTTCGACCATGTCGAGATCGGCACCGTCACCGGCGAACCGCAGTCCGGCAACCCGAAGCAGCGGCTCTTCCGGCTCGTCCCGGACCGGGCGCTGATCAACCGCATGGGCTTCAACAACGAGGGCTCCGCCGCCGTGGCGGAGCGCCTCGCGGCCCGTACGGCGCGCGGGCCCGTCTTCAGGACGACCGTCGGCGTCAACATCGGCAAGACCAAGGTCGTCCCCGAGAGTGAAGCCGTCGCCGACTACGTGCTCTCCACGGAGCGGCTGGCCCGCCACGCCGACTACCTCGTGGTCAACGTCAGCTCGCCCAACACCCCCGGGCTGCGCAGCCTCCAGGCCGTCGACCAGCTCAGGCCGCTGCTCACCGCCGTACGCGAGGCCGCCGACCGCACCGTCACCCGGCGGCGCGTCCCGCTCCTGGTCAAGATCGCGCCCGATCTCGCGGACGAGGACGTCGACGCCGTCGCCGACCTGGCCGTGGAGCTGGGCCTGGACGGCATCATCGCCACCAACACCACCATCGCCCGCGAGAGCCTGGGCCTCACGTCGGACCCCGCCCTGACCGCCGAGACCGGCGGACTGAGCGGCGCGCCGCTCAAGGAGCGCTCGCTGGAGGTGCTGAGCCGCCTGTACGCGCGTGTGGGCGACCGGATCACCCTGGTGGGCGTCGGGGGCGTGGAGGACGCCGAGGACGCCTGGCAGCGCATCCTGGCCGGTGCCACGCTCGTCCAGGGGTACAGCGCGTTCGTCTACCGGGGCCCGTTCTGGAGCCGAGAGATCCACAAGGGGCTCGCGGCGCGGCTCGCGCTCTCCCCGTACGCCACGCTCGCCGAGGCCGTGGGCGCGGCCACGCGGTCCACCGGGGGCCCCGAGAGCCGGAAGAAGGCCGACGCATGAGCGCGTGGAACCTCGCGGGACCCACGCCTTCCACGCCTTCCGCGGCCCCCTTCGGCGCGCGGCTGCGCCGGGCGATGGACGACCGCGGCCCGCTCTGCGTGGGCATCGACCCGCACGGCTCGCTCCTCACCGACTGGGGGCTCGACGACGACGTCGCGGGCCTGGAGCGGTTCACCCGCACGACGGTGGAGGCGCTGGCCGACCGGGTCGCCGTGCTCAAGCCGCAGTCGGCGTTCTTCGAGCGCTTCGGCTCGCGCGGCATCGCCGTCCTGGAGAAGGCCGTCGCGGAGGCGCGGGAGGCCGGGGCGCTGGTCCTGATGGACGCCAAGCGGGGCGACATCGGCTCCACGATGGGCGCGTACGCGGCGACCTATCTGGATCCGGCCTCACCGCTCTTCTCGGACGCCGTGACGCTCTCCCCGTACCTGGGCTTCGGCTCGCTGCGTCCGGCGCTGGACGCGGCCTCGGCGGCCGGCTGCGGGGTCTTCGTCCTGGCGCTGACCTCCAACCCGGAGGGCGCCGAGGTGCAGCGGGCCACCGCCGCCGACGGGCGCCCGCTCGCGCGGCTCATGCTCGACCACATGGCCGCCGAGAACGCGGGCGCGCGGCCGCTCGGCTCGGTCGGCGCGGTCGTGGGGGCCACTCTCGGGGACCTCGGGGACGTGGTGGACCTCGCGATCAACGGGCCGCTGCTGGCCCCGGGGATCGGCGCGCAGGGCGCGACGCCCGCCGATCTGCCCGCCGTCTTCGGCGCGGCGGTCGGGAACGTCGTACCGAGCGTCAGCCGGGGTGTTCTGCGTCACGGTCCCGACGTACGGGCCCTGCGGAAGGCCGCCGACCGCTTCGCGGACGAGGTGAGAACGGCTGTCGGCGGGGGCACGGCGGACAGGTGACGGAGGCAATGAGCGGCTTCCTGTCCAAAAAGTTGGGCAAAATGACCAAAATGTCACCCCTGGTCGATGCTGACCAGGACTTTTCGTCTGTTCTCGCTGACTCGGACGGACTTGGCCGCTAGTCTCCGTCGAGAGCCAACGCGCAGTTCGTTGCCCGTTGCTCGCCTGGTGTGGGGCGATGAGGTTCCGCACCGGTCCGTATCCGACAGTTCGACATCCGAGGTGACGTAGGCGTGGCTCTTCCGCCCCTTACCCCTGAACAGCGCGCAGCCGCGCTCGAAAAGGCCGCCGCGGCTCGCCGGGAGCGGGCCGAGGTCAAGAATCGACTCAAGCATTCCGGCGCTTCGCTCCATGACGTGATCAAGCAGGGTCAGGAGAACGACGTCATCGGGAAGATGAAGGTCTCCGCCCTCCTGGAGTCGCTGCCCGGCGTGGGCAAGGTCCGTGCCAAGCAGATCATGGAGCGGCTCGGGATCTCCGAGAGCCGCCGCGTGCGGGGTCTTGGCTCCAATCAGATCGCGTCCCTGGAGCGCGAGTTCGGCGGTGGCGGCGCCTGACGTTTCCGGACACCCCCGGGAACCTGGATAATCGCCGCATGGCAGCAGACGTACGACCGCGGCTGACCGTGCTCTCCGGCCCCTCCGGGGTCGGCAAGAGCACGGTCGTCGCCCATATGCGCAAGGTCCACCCCGAGGTATGGCTCTCGGTGTCGGCCACCACGAGAAAGCCGCGCCCCGGCGAGCGTCACGGGGTCCAGTACTTCTTCGTCACCGACGACGAGTTCGACAAGTCGGTGGCCAACGGAGAACTGCTGGAATGGGCGGAGTTCGCGGGCAACCGGTACGGGACCCCCCGACAGGCGGTCCTGGACCGGCTGGCCGCGGGGGAGCCCGTACTCCTGGAGATCGACCTCCAGGGGGCCCGGCAGGTCAAGGAGTCCATGCCGGACTCCCGGCTGGTCTTCCTGGCCCCGCCGAGCTGGGACGAGCTGGTACGCCGGCTCACCGGCCGGGGCACGGAATCGGCCGAGGTGATCGAGCGCAGGCTGGCCGCCGCGAAGGTGGAGCTGGCCGCGGAGTCGGAGTTCGACACGACCCTGGTCAACACCTCGGTCGAGGACGTCTCGCGCGAGCTGCTAGCCTTGATGGCAGTTGCATGATCTTTTGTGTGCTGTCCTCAGGGACCGCCCGGCACGCCGGGACGGCGCGAAACCGCCGGTCCACGGGAACTCCCCGGTCCACGGGGTACGGCAGTACGCAGAACCCTGTTTTTCCCTGAATTTTCTTCGGAAGGCAAGAGAGTGTCCTCTTCCATCACCACGCCCGAGGGCATCATCAACCCGCCGATCGATGAGCTGCTCGAGGCCACGGACTCGAAGTACAGCCTCGTGATCTACGCGGCCAAGCGCGCGCGCCAGATCAACGCGTACTACTCGCAGCTCGGTGAGGGCCTGCTCGAGTACGTCGGTCCGCTGGTGGACACCCACGTCCACGAGAAGCCGCTCTCGATCGCCCTGCGCGAGATCAACGCGGGCCTGCTGACCTCCGAGGCCATCGAGGGCCCCGCCCAGTAGGCGTCCCACGGCACCCGCTTTCTCACCACAGGCCCGGCAGCGCGACTGCCGGGCCTGTGGTGTGTCATGGGAGCTGTCACGATCGTGCGGGACACCCCGCACGGCCGGCTCCGGCCGGTTTCGGTGCAGCGGAGGGGAGAGACACGGTGGAGAAGCCGAAGGTCGTTCTGGGGGTCGCCGGGGGCATCGCCGCGTACAAGGCGTGCGAGCTGCTGCGCCGGCTGACCGAGTCGGGCCATGACGTACGGGTCGTACCGACCGCGTCCGCGCTCCACTTCGTGGGGGCGGCGACCTGGTCGGCGCTCTCGGGCCACCCGGTCTCCACCGAGGTCTGGTCCGACGTCCACGAGGTGCCCCATGTGCGGATCGGGCAGAGCGCCGACCTGGTCGTGGTCGCCCCGGCCACCGCCGACCTGCTCGCGAAGGCGGCGCACGGCCTCGCCGACGACCTGCTGACCAACACGCTCCTCACGGCCCGCTGTCCGGTCGTCTTCGCGCCCGCCATGCACACCGAGATGTGGGAGCACCCCGCCACCCAGGAGAACGTCGCGACGCTGCGCGCCCGGGGCGCCGTCGTGATCGAACCCGCCGTGGGCCGCCTCACCGGCGCCGACACCGGCAAGGGACGGCTGCCGGACCCGGGTGAGATCTTCGAGCTGTGCCGCCGGACCCTGGCCCGTGGCGTCCCCGTACCCGATCTGGCGGGACGCCATGTGGTGATCAGTGCCGGGGGGACGCGTGAGCCGCTCGACCCGGTCCGCTTTCTGGGCAACCGCTCCTCCGGCAAGCAGGGGTACGCCCTGGCCCGTACGGCCGTGGCGCGGGGCGCCAGGGTCACGCTCGTCGAGGCGAACACGGGGCTGCCGGACCCGGCAGGCGTCGACATGGTCCACGTCGGTACGGCCCTCCAGCTCCGCGAAGCCGTGCTGAAGGCGGTCGCCGAGGCCGACGCGGTGGTCATGGCGGCGGCCGTGGCCGATTTCCGCCCCGCCGCGCAGGCTCAGGGGAAGATCAAGAAGAAGGACGGGGAGGAGCCCGCGCCGGTCGCCCTGGTCCGTAATCCGGACATCCTCGCCGAGGTGTCCGCGACGCGCGCCCGCCCCGGACAGGTGGTCGTCGGCTTCGCCGCGGAGACGGACGACGTCCTCGCCAACGGCCGGCAGAAGCTGCGGCGCAAGGGATGCGACCTCCTCGTGGTCAACGAGGTCGGGGAGCACAAGGTGTTCGGCACGGAGGAGAACGAGGCGGTCGTCCTCGCGGCGGACGGCGGCGAGACGCCCGTACCGTACGGTCCGAAGGAGGCCCTGGCGGATGTCGTCTGGGACCTCGTGGCGCCCCGGCTCGTGTCCGGATGACAACGGGTGCGGCCGAGGGGACGGGACGGGCGACGGCGGGCCGCGGCGGGCCTCCGGCCGTATGAATTCTTCATTGTGTCCCTCTTTCTCCCCTTTGCCGTTTTCGCGCCCTTCGTCACATCTCTCTCAGGGCTCTGGCCAGGGGCGATCACCGTGGCGCATAATGCGAGACCGCGACCCCGGGGGCTCCCACAGATCGAGACACTTGCCCCCGTGGCCCGATTCGACCGATAAAGTGGTCGAGGAACGTCGCGGGGCGTGCAGCGCCCCGTACGGTCCGCCAATGATCAGCCAGCAGCCGCTGCAACCTCAGGGAGCGATGTGTCCCGCCGTCTCTTCACCTCGGAGTCCGTGACCGAAGGTCACCCCGACAAGATCGCTGACCAGATCAGCGACACCATTCTTGACGCGCTCCTCCAGGAGGACCCGTCCTCCCGGGTCGCCGTGGAGACCTTGATCACCACCGGTCTGGTGCATGTCGCCGGCGAGGTGACCACCAA
>NZ_JBHZDA010000070.1:0-36882 GCF_042755665.1 Streptomyces sp. NPDC059142 | reverse complement strand
GCGCCCGCCCCCCCCCCCGCCCCCCCCCGGCCCGCCCCCCCCACGCACGTGCGGCATCCGCCGGGTCGCTTTCCGGGGGCGCTGCGGGGATGATCCCCGTATGGACATCAGGCTGTCCTCGGCCCGGGGACGCTGGGTCATCCTGACGACGGTGCTCGGTTCGAGCATGGCCCTGCTCGACTCCACGGTCGTCAATGTCGCGCTGCCGCACATCGGTGACTCGCTCGACGCCGATCTCGCGGCGCTCCAGTGGACCGTCAACGCCTACATGGTCACGCTGGCCGGGCTGATCCTGCTCGGCGGTTCGCTCGGCGACCGGTACGGGCGGCGGCGCGTCTTCGTCATCGGCGTGGTGTGGTTCGCGCTCGGGTCGCTGCTGTGCGGGATCGCGCCGGACGTGGCCATCCTGATCACCGCCCGCGCCCTCCAGGGGGTGGGCGGCGCGCTGCTCGTGCCCGGCTCCCTCGCGATCATCCAGGCCAGCTTCCACCAGGACGACCGGGCGCGCGCCGTCGGTCTGTGGTCGGGGCTCGGCGGGGTCGGGGCGGCGATCGGGCCGTTCCTCGGCGGCTGGCTGGTGGACGGGCCCGGCTGGCGCTGGGTGTTCCTGATCAATGTGCCGCTGGCCGCCGTCTGCGTACCGGTGGCGCTGCGCCATGTACCGGAGACCCGGGACCCGGCGGCGCACGGGAGGTTCGACGTGCTGGGCGCGGTGCTCGGCGCGGCGGCGCTGGCGCTGGTCACGTACGCGCTCATCGCCAGGACGGTCTGGCCGGGGGTGGCGGGGGTGCTGGTCGCGGTGGCCTTCGTACGGGTGGAACGGCGCCGGGCCGATCCGATGCTGCCGCCGTCGATCTTCCGGTCCCGGCTGTTCACCTCGGTGAACGTGGTGACGCTGTGCGTGTACGCGGCGTTCGGCGGTTTCTTCTTCCTCGCCTCGCTCCAGCTCCAGGTCGTCGCCGGGTACTCGGCGCTGCGCGCGGGCGCGGCCCTGCTGCCGACGACGGTGCTGATGCTGCTGCTCTCGGCGCGGTCCGGCGCGCTGGCGCAGCGGATCGGGCCCCGGCTGCCGCTCACGGTGGGGCCGCTGCTGTGCGCCGCGGGTCTGATGCTGATGCTGCGCGTGGGCCCGCACGCCTCCTATCCGGTGGATGTGCTGCCGGCCCTGGTGGTGCTGGGGATGGGCATGGTGACGCTGGTCGCGCCGCTGACGGCGACGGTGCTCGCCTCGGTCGACATCGCGCGGGCCGGGCTGGCCAGCGGCATCAACAACGCGGCGGCCCGCGCGGCGGGCCTGGTCGCGGTGGCGGCGCTGCCGCTGCTGGCGGGCATGGGGCCGGAGGTGTACCGCTCGGCGACCCAGTTCGACGCGGCGTTCCGGCGGGCGATGCCGATGCTCGCGGGGGTGCTGGTGGTGGGCGCGCTGATCGCCTGGGCGACGGTACGGTCGCCGGGGCGCGAGGCGGCCGGGCGGCCGGAGCCCGAGTGCCGGGTCAACTGCGGGCTGACGCCGCCCCTGGAGACGGACCGGCCGGGGGAGCGGGGCGGGGCGGGCTGAGGGGCCGGTTCCGGTGACCGCGGGCCGGGCGGGGCAAGGCAGACTGTAGGCATGGGTATCCACGAAAACCTTCTGGGGGGACCGCCCCCCACCGAACTGCCCGACGATCCCGAGCCGCGTGAGCTGCTCGCGAACGGTACGCCGCCGGCCGATGTCGCCGCGAAGTACCCGACCTCGTCGCTGGCCTGGGCGCAGCTCGCGGACGGCGCGTACGAGAACGGGCGGGTCGTCGAGTCGTACGCGTACGCCAGGACCGGCTACCACCGCGGGCTCGACTCCCTGCGGCGCAGTGGCTGGAAGGGGCACGGCCCGGTGCCGTGGGAGCACGAGCCGAACCGCGGTTTCCTGCGCGCCCTGCACGCGCTCGCCCGCGCCGCCCAGGCGATCGGCGAGGAGGCGGAGTACGAGCGCTGCGCGACGTTCCTGCGCGACTCCTCCCCGCTCGCCGCCGACACCCTCGGCTGAAACCATTCGGGGTCCGGTCGCTTCCGGAGCGAGCAGAAGGCTCCCGGACTGAGTCGGAGCAGGTCGCGGTACGTATCTCCGAGTGCCGGTCCCCTCCTGATGGCGCCTTTTGAGCCACCTCGTGTCCTGAACCCCGCGATGTGTGTCCTGTGAAGGAACCCTTCGAAGGCCCCGCCCGTCTCTCAGGGCGTGGCCTTCGCATAGGTGAGCGAATGTCGCTGCCGGTACCGAAGGTGACCGGGACCGGTGCCTACGGTGACCGCCGGCGGTGCCGACGGCGACCGCCACCGGTGCCGATGGTGACCGGGTTCGATCAGGGAGACATTCGTTTTGGGCAAGCGCGCCGCCATCCGTCCGAGACGTCGTGGAACGTCCGTCCTCGGTGGCGGTGACCGCCAGGACATGCGCCGTTACGGACGCGGGCGACGCCCGGCCCGCCCCCTGCTGGCGGCGGGGATCGCGCTCGCCGTGCTGGTCATCGGCGGCGCCGTCGTCGCCTCCTGGCCCGGCACCCGGGCGGAGGCGGACGCGCAGCAGGACGGCGCCAAGGGCGGCGCCTCGCGGACGGCCTCCCCGGAGACCGGAACGGAGCCGGAACCGGGGACGACGCGGAGCCCCGGGAAGCCGGCGACGAAGCCCACGCCGACGACCAGCCCGACGCCCATGACCTCGGCCGATGTCCCGGTCTCCGGCCCCGGCACCTTCACCACCGCCCAGGCGCAGGGCGACCCCGTCGGCTCCGGACCGCTGCGCCGCTACAGCGTGCAGGTCGAGAAGGGGGTCGACGTCTCCGCCGCGGACGCCGCCGGCGAGATCGAGAAGATCCTCGCCCACCCGCAGGGCTGGGCCGCGCACGACCGGGGCCGTTTCCAGCTCGTCTCCTCGGGCGCCGACTTCGTCATCCGTATCGCCACCCCGGCCACCGCCGACCGGCTCTGCCTCGCCCACGGGCTGAACACGCGCGGCGAGCTGAACTGCGAGACCGTCGACGGTGTCGTGGTCAACCTGCGGCGCTGGCTGCTGGGCTCGCCGCAGTTCGACGGGGAGCCCGCCGAGTACCGCCACCTCATCATCAACCACGAGGTCGGCCATGAGATCGGCCTCCGGCAGCACCTCGGCTGCGGTGGGCCCGGCGAGCTCGCCCCGGTGATGATGCAGCAGATCAAGGGGCTCGACGGCTGCCGTTCCAACGCCTGGCCGTACGACAAGGACGGAACGTACATCGAGGGCCCCGGCCTCTGAGCGTGGGCGCCGGGCCCGGAGTGCCGGGGAGCGCCATGCCCCCGGCGGGCGGGGGCCGACGGGGCGGGCGCGGCGGGCGGGACCCGGATTATGATGCCCGCAAGGGGACCGGAGCTCCGTAGCCACAGACGGAAAGGGGCGGACCGCTACCCGGCACATGTCGAGGAGACAGAGATGTCGTACACCCCCGATGTCCCCGGAGCCGGTTCGGAAGCCCCGAATCTCGACTTCGCCGGGACGACCCCGTACGAGGACTACGTCCAGGCGGACGTCCTCACCCACTTGCAGCATCCGCGCTCCGACGACCCCGGCGAGATGGTCTTCCTCGTCACCACCCAGGTCATGGAGTTGTGGTTCACCGTCATCGTCCACGAGTGGGAGACGGCCTCCCGCGCGCTGCGCGAGGACCGTACCCAGGTCGCGATCGACGCGCTCCGCCGCTCCGCACGCGAGCTGGAGGCGCTCAACGCCTCCTGGCAGCCGCTCGCCCGGCTGACGCCCGCGCAGTTCAACGCGTACCGCGGGGCGCTCGGCGAGGGCTCCGGCTTCCAGTCCGCGATGTACCGGCGCATGGAGTTCCTGCTCGGCGAGAAGTCCGCGTCGATGCTCGTACCGCACCGGGGCGCCCCGCGCGTCCACGCCGAGCTGGAGAAGGCGCTCCAGGAGCCGAGCCTGTACGACGAGGTGCTGCGGCTGCTGGCCCGGCGCGGGCTGCCGGTGCCGGACGCGGTCCTCGGCCGCGATCTCGCGCGGCGTTACGAGGCGGTGCCCGAGGTCGAGGAGGCGTGGACCCGGATCTACGGCGACCAGGACACCGACCCGGAACTCGTCGTGCTCGGCGAGGCGTTGACCGATGTCGCCGAGCTGGTGTGGCGCTGGCGCAACGACCATCTGGTGGCGACCCGGCGCGCGATGGGCTCCAAGACCGGTACCGGCGGCTCCGCGGGCGTCGCCTGGCTGGAGAAACGGGCCGCCAAGAACGTCTTCCCCGAGCTGTGGACGGCGCGCAGCCATGTCTGAGCCCGTGCAGGTGTCCGACCCGGCCGGGCTGGTCGCGCGGGGTGCCGCGCTCGACGCCGCCGACGAACTCGCGCCGCTGCGCGAGCTGTTCGCCCTCAACGAGGGCTCCGTCTATCTCGACGGGAACTCGTTGGGCGCGCTGCCCCGCCATGTCCCCGAGCGTGTACGGGATGTGATGGTCCGTCAGTGGGGCGAGCTGGGTATCCGCTCCTGGACCGAGAGCGGCTGGTGGACCGCGCCCGAGCGGATGGGCGACCGGATCGCCCCGCTCGTCGGTGCGGCCCCCGGGCAGATCGTGGTCGGGGACTCGACCAGTGTGAATGTCTTCAAGGCGGTGGTGGCCGCCGTACGCCTCGCCGGCCAGGACCGCGCGTCCGGCCAGGACCGTGCGTCCGGCCAGGACCGTGCGTCCGGCCGGGGCCCCGGGGCCGGCCAGGACCGCGGGTCCGGTCAGGGCCGCGGGTCCGACGAGGGCCGTACCGAGGTGCTGGTCGACGCGACGACCTTCCCCACGGACGGGTACATCGCGCGGTCCGCCGCCCGGATGACCGGCTGCCGTATCGTTTCTCTCGCCCCGGCCGAACTGCCCGCCGCGATCGGCCCCCGTACCGCCGCCGTCCTCGTCAACCACGTCGACTTCCGTACGGGGCGCCTCCACGACCTCCCCGGGATCACCGCCGCCGCGCACGAGGCGGGGGCGCTCGCCGTCTGGGACCTGTGCCACAGCGCGGGCGCGCTGCCGGTCGGACTGGACGCGCACGGGGTGGACCTCGCGGTCGGCTGCACGTACAAGTTCCTGAACGGCGGGCCCGGTTCGCCCGCCTTCCTCTATGTCGCCGAGCGCCACCAGGCCCGCTTCGACTCCCCGCTGCCGGGGTGGAACGCGCACGCCGACCCGTTCGCGATGGCCGACGGCTTCGAGGCGGCGGACGGCGCGGTACGGGGCCGGGTCGGCACCCCCGACATCCTCTCCATGCTGGCGCTGGACGCCGCGCTCGACGTCTGGGCGGACGTACGGATCGCCGACGTACGGGCGAAGAGCCTGGCGCTGACGGACTTCTTCCTGGAGTGCGTGGAGGCGTACGCCCCACCGGGCCGGGTGAGTTCGCCGACCCCCATCGCCCACGCCGAGCGCGGCAGTCAGGTCGCTCTGCGGTGCCCGGAGGCGCCCGCGGTGATGGACGAGCTGATCGCCCGCGGGGTGGTCGGTGACCTGCGCAGGCCGGACCTGCTGCGCTTCGGGTTCACCCCGCTGTACGTGGGCTTCGCGGACGCGGAGCGGGCGGCGCGGGTGCTCGGCGAGGTACTGGCCGCGGTGCCGGGGCAGGTGGCGCCCGGTCGGCGGTGACGGCGACGCCCGCAGGGCTGATAGCGTCCCGGCTGATCAGGTCAATTCGGTCCCCGTACCGAAAGGTTGGAGCAAGATGCCGGACCCCGCCGCGCACGACGCCGCCGCGCACGATGTCGTGGCCCGCGACGCCGTGGCCCGCGACGCCGCAGAGACCGCATCGGTCCTCGAACGTCCGGTCGTCCGGCCCGACGCCACCGCCGCGTACGGCGAACACCCTGATCAGGTGATCGATTTCTACGCCCCCCGGGGCAACCAGGAGCGCGTGCCGCTCGTCGTCGTCCTGCACGGCGGCGCGTGGCGCGCACCGTACGACCGGTGGCACCTCACCCCCTTCGCGGACTTCCTGGCCCGGCGCGGCTTCGCCGTCGCCAATGTCGAGTACCGGCGCGGGCCCGGCTCCCCCGAGGACGGCGGGGCCCCGGTGGCGGGGCGCTGGCCCGACACGTTCGACGACGTGGCCGCCGCCCTCGACGCCCTGCCCGCGCTCGCCGCCGCCGCGCTGCCGCAGGCCGACGTACGGCGCACGGTCGTGACGGGGCACTCCGCCGGCGGCCACCTGGCGCTCTGGGCGGCGGCCCGGCATGTGCTGCCCGAGGGCTCGCCCTGGCGGCTGCCGCAGCCGCCGCCGCTGCGCGGGGTCGTCGCGCTGGCCCCGATCGCGGACCTCGTACGCGCCGTCGAGCTGTCGGTGTGCGGCGGGGCGGTGCTCCAGCTCCTCGGCGGCGAGAAGGAGTTCAAGGGGCGCAGGGAGAGCGCGGACCCGGCCGCGCTGCTGCCGACCGGGATCGCGACGACGGTGGTGCAGGGACGTACGGACCTCACCGTGCCGTACGAGGTCTCCGAGGCGTACGTGGACGCCGCGGGCCTCGCCGGTGAGCTGGTCGGGCTGACGCTGCTGGAGGACGTCGGGCACTTCCCGCTGGTGGACCCGTCGGCGGACGCGTGCGCGGTGGTCGCGGAGGAGATCGCCCAGCTCGCCTGGTGAGCGCGGCGGGCGGTGCCCGGGGTGGCCCGCCCCGCGCCGGTGGCCCTCCTCGCCCCGGCGGCCCGCCCCGCGCCGGTGGCCCGCACCGCGCCGGTGGGCGCGCGGGCGCCGGGCGCTCTCGGGTAACCCGCAGGTCACCCTCGTAGTACCTGGGACGGACGGCGGAGGATCCGCTTCGCTGGTGACGCCCGCGCCCCGGTCCGCCCCCTACCGTGGAAACGTGACCGAAACCGAATCCGCGAAGCCCAGGGACCACGAGCTCCGCATGGCCAAGGGTGCCTACGGCAGCCTCCGCCACGACCTCATCCACAGCGCCTTCGACTACCGGCCGCTGCCGCCCATGCGGACGGACGGCCGTTTCATGCGCCGGCTGCCCGAGCAGATACGCGAGCTGGCGAGGTGGATCCCGCACGCCGTGATCATCGTCGCGGCGCTGTTGATGTTCACGTTCTCCGTCGAAGGCGGCGCCGGTGCGATCGGGTTCCTGGGGGTGTTCCCGCTCCTGCTGACGCTGGTCAGGCCCGTCCTCGCCTGGTGGGGCGCGCTGGGGGTCACCCTCGTCACCAACGTCTTCACCCACCACGACTGGCCCTGGACGCCCACCTCCTTCGTCGGCTACCTCGCGGTGATCACGGTGGTGGCCCTCCGCACCACCCCGCGCACCGCCGCCTGGATGTGGGGGCTGACCGCCGCGTACGCCGCGTTCTCCGAGGTCTTCTTCAACCGCTCGTACAGCTACGGCTACTCCACCTCCGCCGCGATGCTCTTCGCCTCCGCGCTCGCCCTGCTGCTGGTGAGCATGGTCCAGGTCCGCCGCAAGGCGGACCAGGAGGTCGCCGCGCAGCAGAGCGTCACCGCCGTCGAGCGGGGCCGGCGCACACTGCTGGAGGAGCGCACCACCATCGCCCGCGAGCTGCACGACGTGGTCGCCCACCACATGTCGGTGGTCGCCATCCAGGCCGAGGCCGCGCCGTACCGGGTGGAGAATCCGCCGCCCGAGCTGGAGCAGGCGTTCGTCACGATCCGAGAGAACGCCGTCGCCGCCCTGACCGAGCTGCGCCGCATCCTCGGTGTCGTACGGGCGGACGACTACGAGGCGCCGGACGCCCCGCAGCCCACGCTCGCCGAACTCGACGGCCTGATCGACAACGTCCGGGACGCGGGCCTCACCGTGGAGAAGACGATCACCGGCGCGGTGCGGGAGCTGCCGCAGGGCGTGGAGCTGTCGGCGTACCGCATCGTCCAGGAGGCGCTGAGCAACGCGCTGCGCCACGCGCCCGGGTCGACGGCACGCGTCGAGATCGCCTATGTGCTCGGCGGCCTGGGGCTGCGCATCGTCAACACACCGCCGCGCGGACTGGTCAAGCCGTCGCCGGGGGCGGGGCACGGGGTCACGGGCATGCGGGAGCGTGTCACGATGCTGAACGGCGAGATGACCGCGGACCTCACGGAGGACGGCGGCTACGAGGTCGCGGCCTTCATTCCGGTGGCCGTCGTGCGGGACGGGGACGCGTCATGACCATCAGGGTGCTGATCGTCGACGACCAGGTGATGGTCCGCGAGGGCTTCTCGGTGCTGCTGAACGCGATGCCGGACATCGAGGTGATCGGCGAGGCGGTGAACGGCCGCGAGGCGGTCCGGCAGGTGGCGGTGCTCCGCCCCGACGTCGTCCTGATGGACATCCGGATGCCCGAGCTGAACGGCATCGAGGCGACCCGGGAGATCGTCGCGGCCGACGCCACCGCGAAGGTGCTGGTCCTGACCACGTTCGACCTGGACGAGTACGTGTACCAGGCGCTGCGCGCCGGTGCCTCCGGCTTCCTCCTGAAGGACGCCTCGGCGCGGCAGCTCGCGGACGGGGTACGGGTGGTGGCCTCCGGCGAGGCCCTGCTGGCGCCGACGGTCACGCGCCGCCTGATCACGGAGTTCTCCAAGCTCTCGGACACCCCGCGCGGCCCGGCGATGGCCCGGATCGGCGAGCTGACCGAGCGCGAGACGGAGGTTCTGGTCCTGATCGCGCAGGGCCTGTCGAACGCGGAGATCGCGGAGCACCTGGTGGTCGCGGAGTCCACGATCAAGACGCACGTGAGCCGGATCCTGGTGAAGCTGGGGCTGCGCGACCGGACGCAGGCGGCGGTGTTCGCGTACGAGGCACGGCTGGTGACGCCGGGGTGACGGTGCGGGACGCGGGGCCGGGGTGGCGAGTACTCGTCATGTGATCGCTCATGGGATGGCCGGACCGGGAAGGATCGTTTCGGCTGCGCGCGGGCCGGTCATGCGGGCCGCGTACGCGGCCAAGGTGCGGGCCACGGCCCGCTTCATCCCCAGCCTGTGGACGGAGCGGGCCGTTCGCGGGCGTGCCCGCCCGGCTCAGCCCAGCACATCCCGTCGCCGCAGCCCCGCCAGCCCCGCCGCCACCAGCGCCGCGGCCAGGGCCGTCAGGGCGAGGACCGGGGGCCAGGTCATCTCCGTGCCCGGGAGTTTCGGGAGGTGGCCGAAGGGCGACAGGTTCATCAGCGGCCGGGGGAGGTCGAGGGCCGGGCCGAGCCAGCCGAGGGCCAGGGCCAGGCCGCTCACCGCCCAGGCCGCCGGGGTGGCCCTCGGGAAGACCCCGTACAGCAGGACCGCCACCGCGCCCAGCAGCCAGATCGCGGGCAGTTGGACCAGGCAGGCGCCGAGGATCCCGGGCAGGTCCTGGCCGTGGCCCAGGAAGAGGCCCACCCCGCCGAGCAGCATGATCAGTACGGCGCCGCCGAAGGCGATCAGCAGATGGCCGGCGGCCCAGCGCAGCCGGCCGACCGCGCCCGCGAGGACCGGTTCGGCCCGGCCGCCGGTCTCCTCGCCGTACAGCCGCAGGACGGAGGCGACCGCGTACACCGCGGCCACCAGGCCGAGCAGGCCCACCATCGCGGCGACGAACGCGTCCGTCAGCCCCTGTTCGCCGCCCATCCGCCGGATGATCTCGCGGGTGCCCTCGTTGTCGCCGACCAGCTCGGCCGCGCCGTTCGTGATCCCGCCGAACATGATCCCGCTCAGCAGGAACCCGGCGCCCCAGCCGTACAGACCGCCGCGCTGGAGCCGCCACGCCAGCCCGCCCGCCGTGGCGAGCCGGCCTTCGGCGGGGCCCGGCCGCGCCGGCAGGAAGCTCATGCCGATGTCGCGCCGGCCGGCGAGGGCGTACGCGAGGACCGCCTGGACCGCGACGGCCGCCAGCAGCAGGAGCGGCACCCACCACCGCTCGTCCGCGTAGGCGCGTACGTGCTCGGCCCAGCCCAGCGGGGAGAGCCAGGTCAGCGGCGAGGAGCCGTCGGCGGTCGCGGCGTCGCCCGCCGCCTTGAGGACGAACGCGGCGCCGATGACCGCGGCCGTCAGGCCCCGTGCGAGCCGGGCGTTCCCGGTGATCTGCGCGGCGATCGCGGCGGTGCACGCGAAGAGCATCCCGACGCCGCCCACCGCGACACCGAGCGCCGCGGAACCGGCGGTGTCGCCGGTCACCCCGGCCAGCCCCGCCGCGATCACCAGCGCCAGCGCGGTCTGCGCGATCAGGGCCGTGAGCAGCGCGGCGGTCAGCGGCGCCCGGCGCCCGACCATCGCGGCGGAGAGCATGTCCTGGCGGCCGGTCTCCTCTTCCTCCCGGGTGTGCCGTACGACGACGGTCAGGCTGAGCACGGCGGCGAGCGCGGCGCCGAACGTGGTCATCCGTACGGCCGTGAGCCCGCCGACCGAGTCGCTGAAGACGGGGCCGTACAGCGCGCGCAGCGAGCCGTTGGCCGCGAGGGAGCGGCCGAGGTCGGCGCGTTCGGCGGCCGTACCGGCGATCGAGGCGAGGGAGCGGGCGACGGACGGGAAGGAGCCGCCCAGCACCAGCACCCAGACCGGCAGCAGGATCCGGTCACGGCGCAGCGCGAGCCGGAGCAGCGGTCCCGTGCCCGCGTACGGGCGGGAGCCGCCGGTCCGGGCCACGGGCAGGACGCGTGCGGGGCCGGTGGCGGCGCCGGCGGTCATGACGCCACCGGCCCGCCGGTCGCCGCGCCGGGCGCGTCGGCCGCGTAATGGCGGAGGAAGAGCTCCTCCAGCGTCGGCGGCGTACTGCTCAGCGAGCGGACCCCGGCCGCGGACAGGCACCTGAGTACGGCGTCCAGCTTGTCCGTGTCGACCTGGAGCCGTACCCGCGTGCCCCGGACGTCGAGATCGTGCACCCCGGGCAGCCGGTCGAGTCCGGCGGGCGGTCCGGCCAGCTCGGCGCTCACGCTCGTACGGGTGAGGTGGCGCAGTTCGGCCAGCGAGCCCGATTCGACGGTGGCGCCCTTGCGGATGATGGACACCCGGTCGCACAGCGCCTCCACCTCGCTCAGCACATGGCTGGAGAGGAGCACGGTCCTGCCCCGGTCGCGCTCCTCGGCGACACAGCTCTGGAAGACCTCCTCCATCAGCGGGTCGAGCCCGGAGGTCGGCTCGTCGAGGATCAGCAGATCCACGTCGGAGGCGAACGCGGCGACCAGCGCGACCTTCTGGCGGTTGCCCTTGGAGTACGTACGACCCTTCTTGGACGGGTCGAGCTCGAACCGCTCGACGAGCGCGGCCCGCCGCGCCCCGTCCAGGCCCCCGCCACCGTGCAGCCGTCCGTACAGGTCGATGACCTCGCCGCCGGAGAGGTTGCGCCACAGCGTCACGTCACCGGGCACGTACGCCACGCGCCGGTGCAGCTCGACCGCGTCGTGCCAGGGGTCGCGGCCGAGGAGCCGGGCCGCGCCGGAGTCGGCGCGCAGGAGCCCGAGGAGGACGCGGATGGTGGTGGACTTCCCGGCTCCGTTGGGGCCGAGGAAGCCATGGACCTCACCGGTCCCGACGGTGAGGTCGAGGCCGTCCAGTGCGTGGGTCCGGCCGAACGACTTGTGCAGTTCCACGACGCTGATTGCCTTCGTCATGCTTTGGAAAGTACGCTACGTTCACAAAGTTGTGAAGTTAAGGAAACGTCAAAAGGGCGCGTTAAGATCGGGGACACGGACGCACGGCGGAGCGGGCGGACAGCGGGAGCGAGAGGGAGACGAGCAGGCGATGAACGACAACAGCCCGTCACGGAACGAGGAGGCGGTGGCGCGCTTCGTGGAGCGGTTCGCCGCCGAGATGACCGAGGCCGGCATGCAGCGGACCGCCTCGCGGGTCTTCGCCGCCCTGCTCTCCTCGGACGACGCCTCCCTGACCTCCGCCGAGCTGAGCGAGCGGCTCGGCATCAGCCCGGCGGCCGTCTCGGGCGCGATCCGCTATCTCGTCCAGGTCGGCCTGGCGGGGCGGGAGCGCGACCCGGGCTCCCGGCGGGACCGCTACCGGGTGCACAACGAGGTCTGGTACACGACGTTCGCGCAGCGCGACGCGGTGCTCATGCGCTGGGAGAACGCCCTGCGCGATGGCGCGGACTCACTGGGGCGGGACACCCCGGCGGGGGCGCGGCTGGCGGAGACCGTCGAGTTCTTCGAGTTCGTGCAGGAGGAACTGGCGAGCATGATGGACCGCTGGCGGGCGCGCCAGGAGGAACGCCGGGCGGAGCGGCAGGCCTAGGGTCTGCCGTCCGGATCTCGCCGGGCTCGCGTGCCCTGGCACGCACGCTCTCCGTGTTGTCGTCGCGGCGTCGTCGCGGCGTCGTCGGTCGGCATCCGGAGGGCAGTTCCTAGGGCGCGGCGTCGGCGCCCTCCGTGCGGTCCGCGGTGGTGGTGGTCGCGGCGGTGATGTTCGGCGCGAGCTGCTCCAGATAGGCGCGGATCGCCGGATCGTTCGGGTTGATCTCCTCGTACGGGTGCCGGGGCCACAGCGCCCGGCCCTCGATCCGCGGCACGACGGCCGGGGACGGGTCCAGCCAGCCCCGCAGCTCCGCCTCGCCGGTGGTGGCGGGCAGCCCGAGCCAGGGGCGCCGCGCCGTGCCGGGCGGCAGGACCCCGAGCAGCGCCTCCGGCAGGTCGTCGTCACCGCCGTGGGCGGGGAAGAACAGCAGTACGGGCCCGGCGCCGTACGGATCGTCCAGCAGGACGTACCGCTTGGGCACCGGCACCGGGGCGAGCGCCGCCCGGACGAGCGTGCGCACCGTGGGCAGATCCCGCCGCACCAGCCGGAACAGCGCCGTCAGCCCCGCCGCCGTACAGGCTGCGCCCATCAGCAGCGTCAACCACGGCATCTCCTCGCCCGGGATCAGCCACAGCAGCCCCACACCGGCCGCGACACCGGCGCTCTGGAGGACCGCGGTCAGCGAACTCAGCTCCCGCAGCGTCCGCACCCGCCACCACGGCACCTCCCGGATGTCGCGGTCGGGCCTCCGGTACCGGCCTCCCGCGGCCGTCGGGACGGCCCAGCGGCGCGCCTCGGTGGCGAGGGCCGCGTACGTGAAGACGACCGGCGCCCCGGGGTCCGCGCCGGCCGGACGGCCGTCCGCCGGAGGGGCGCCGGCCGGGCGGTCGCCGGCCTTGGCGAGGCTGACGGGTGCACGCGGGCGCGGCACCGCGGGGGACGCGGAGGACGGCGAGGAGAAGGCCGCGAGGGTCGGACGGTCGCCGCCTCTGGCGCCCCGGCCGTCGCCCGGCGCCTCGTCCCGGCGCCGCAGCAGCCGTACGCCGCCCCCGGCCAGACCGGCCAGTACGAGCACCGCCCCGGCCAGGAACACCACGTCGTTCACCTCGTTGGCGATCGTGCCGCGCCACTCGGCGTCGTACAGCTCGCCCTTCCACGGCCCGTACGAGACCAGCCAGCCGGTCTCCCAGTCGTGGAGGAGGGGATCGCGGTCCGGGTCGCAGTGGTAGGCGCCCTCGCGCCGCGCACCGCTCCACGGCTCGGTCCACCGCACCGTGCAGGCGCCGTCGGAGCGCTCGTCGACCACGGTCAGGTCGATCTGCGGGTCCCGCTCCGCCGCCTCGGAGGAGGCGATGCCCACGCCCAGCGCGATCGCGCCCGCGAGCAGCACCCAGCGGAAGACGCCCTTGCGGCGGAGAGCGGACGAGAAGGACGGGACGGACGGGACGGGGGAGAGCGTGGCCGGTACGGGCGCTGCCTGCGGTACGGGTGCGGCCGTCTGCGCCGGCAGCGGCCCGGAGCCGTCCTGCGGCTGACGCGGAACCGGCCGTTCCAGCACCCCGCGCCCCACCGCCGCCCGTACGCGCCGCCGGCGTGCCCCTTCCCCGCGCAGCGCCCGCGTCCAGATCAGCTCCGCGCCGCCCGGCGGCGCGATCACCCCGCCGGTCCTGGGATCGCCGCACCACCACAGCACCCCGCCGGGGCCCGGCTCCACGAGCTGGTAGCGCTGCTGTACGGCGATCACGGCCAGCGGCCACAGATCACCGGTGACCGGGTCGCGCAGGACCACCGTCCCGCCACTCGGCCCGCGCGGTACGGAGACGGCGGCGCAGGCCGTCCACGGAGCCGCCGCCAGACGGCTCCTCATCCGGCGGGCCAGCCGCAGGGAGCCCAGGCCCAGCACGGTCGTGAAGCCGGCGAGACCGCACAGGGGAGGCAGCACCTCCTCGGGCCAGGACAGCCCGCGTCCCCGGGCGGCCAGCGCGATCACCGCGACACCGACCAGCAGCGCAGGTCCGACCCGCGCCCAGGTGGAGGCCCCCGCCCGGTAGCGGCTCAGGGCCTCCGCCGTGTCGGGGAGGTCGAGGGCGACGGCCGCCCGTGTCCCGCCTGTGGTGTCCCCGTCCTCACCACCGGCGGGGCCGGGTCTCCCCGCTGTGGTGCCGTACGTGCCGTGCATGTGTTCCGTCCCCCCGGGCGTTGATCGGACGCTGAGGGTAACCGCCGCGCTGACCAGGGAGAAGACGTACCCCCGGTGGAGGGGGGGCGTCAGCCGCCGGGCCGGCTCCCGCAGGGACCGCCGCCGGGACCCGCGTACGCCCCGGCCACCGCGGGGCCGCTCCCCGCGCCGGTGGGCAGGGTCAGTCCCCAGGCACCCGGCCGCAGCGTCCAGGTCCTCGTACGGACCGGACCGGCGACCCGGGCGTCCGCGCGGTAGCGGAAGTCCGCGCCCGAGACGGTCACGGACAGGGCGCTCGCCCGCACCGGCTCGGCCGCGCCGCGCGTCCTGATCACGACCTCCGCCCGGCCGCCGCGCGACCGCACGATCACGGCCTCGACCGGTTCGTCGAGATCGCTCAGCACGACACCGTCCGCCTCGACCCGCAGCCGGTGCGTGTGGACCGCGAGGGCGTGCGGGACGGGGCGTACGAGCGTACGGACCAGGGAGCGGCAGGTGTGCCAGACCGAGGCCACGGCGGGCGCGACCCCGGCGCCGCCGCCGTTCGGATCGCGGGCCGCGCTCCCGGGCCCCGGATGCCCCGGGAGCGCCGGAATCCGCAGATCGCCCAGCACCACCCCGTCGCTGTCGTCGACCAGCAGGTCCAGCCGGCGCACCGCGCCGTCCAGCACCGCCCGCGCCGCCGCCACCGCGCCCGTCGGCACGCCCAGCGAACGCGCCAGCTCCACGGAGGCGCCCACCGGCACCACCGAGAGCGCGCCCGCGGTCAGCTCGCGCTCGCGGTGCAGCAGCGAGACCATCCGCAGCAGCGCCCGGTCGTCGCCCACCAGCACGGGGCGCCGGCTGCCGCGCCGGGCCAGGGCCCGCGCCAGCTCGTCGGGCCCCTCGGGGAAGCAGATCTTCACCGCCGCACCCCCGCTGAGCACGTCTCTCGCGATCCGCACCGATTCGCCGTCGGTCCGGCCGGCGACCGGGTCGATGACCACCAGAAGCTGCTGCGCGCCGTTCTCGGCGGGCTCCGGAGCCGACACCTCGGTCCTTCCTCGGGTAGCATCTTTGTGCAAGAGCCCCTTGCGCTATTGCGCCAGGGGCTTCGTCTATTCCGGGGCATCCGGTTCGACGGTCAGGTCTGTGTCGTACAACGCTGTGCGATGTCGCAGGCACGGATCACGCATGGTTACGGCGTACTCACGCCGTACGAACGGCGTTTGTGCGCTCCCTGACCTTGGACATGCCCCGCCCGGAAGGGGTGTACGCCTGTGCCCGCACTTGTGCTGCTCGGTGCTCAGTGGGGTGACGAAGGCAAGGGAAAGGCCACCGACCTGCTCGGTGGTTCCGTGGACTATGTCGTGCGCTACCAGGGCGGCAACAACGCCGGCCACACGGTCGTCGTGGGCGACCAGAAGTACGCACTGCATCTCCTCCCTTCCGGAATCCTCTCCCCGGGGTGCACCCCGGTGATCGGTAACGGCGTGGTGGTCGACCCGGCTGTCCTGTTCTCCGAGCTGAACGGTCTCGACGAGCGCGGTGTCGACACGTCGAAACTGCTGGTCAGTGGCAACGCTCATCTGATCACGCCGTACAACGTCACGGTCGACAAGGTGACGGAACGGTTCCTCGGCAAGCGGAAGATCGGCACGACCGGGCGCGGCATCGGCCCGACGTACGCGGACAAGATCAACCGCACCGGCATCCGCGTCCAGGACCTCTACGACGAGTCGATCCTGGCGCAGAAGGTCGACGCGGCGCTGGAGTCCAAGAACCAGCTCCTCGCCAAGGTCTTCAACCGGCGGGCCATAGAGGCCGACAAGGTCGTCGAGGAGCTGCTGACCTTCGCGGACCGTCTCAAGCCGTACGTGGCCGACACGACGCTGATTCTGAACAACGCGATCGACGAGGGCAAGGTCGTCCTCTTCGAGGGCGGCCAGGGCACCCTGCTCGACGTCGACCACGGCACGTACCCCTTCGTCACCTCGTCCAACCCGACGGCGGGCGGCGCCTGCACCGGCTCGGGTGTCGGGCCGACGAAGATCAACCGTGTCATCGGCATCCTCAAGGCCTATACGACGCGCGTCGGCGCCGGACCGTTCCCCACGGAGCTCTTCGACGAGGACGGCGAGGCCCTGCGCCGCATCGGCGGCGAGCGGGGCGTCACCACGGGCCGCGACCGCCGCTGCGGCTGGTTCGACGCGGTGATCGCGCGCTACGCGACCCGGGTCAACGGCCTGACGGACTTCTTCCTCACCAAGCTGGACGTGCTGACCGGCTGGGAGCAGATCCCGGTGTGTGTGGCGTACGAGATCGACGGCAGGCGCGTCGAGGAACTCCCGTACAGCCAGACGGACTTCCACCACGCGAAGCCGGTGTACGAGTACCTGCCCGGCTGGTCGGAGGACATCACGAAGGCGAAGACGTTCGCCGACCTGCCGAAGAACGCGCAGGCGTACGTGAAGGCGCTGGAGGAGATGTCGGGAGCCCCGATCTCGGCGATCGGCGTGGGCCCGGGCCGTACGGAGACGATCGAGATCAACTCGTTCCTGTAGATCCCCGGTTCCGGTAGCCCTCCTCGGGCTTCCTCGCACCGCTCCCCCGCACCGCACCGCCCCGGCCCGGACACGGCGCCGGGGCGGTCGTGTTCTGTCCGAGGCCCTGTTGCGGACGCGAGCGAGCGTCTACTCTGAAATTCGCGTTTGCGAATGCGAGGGTCATGGTCCGGGGCGTGGGGGGCTCGCGTGGTGGTGGTGATGACGGCCGCGGCCGTCTGGGGTGTACTGCAACTGTTCGTGCTGTCCTGGCCGGCGCGGTCGGTACGGCTGTCGACGGTGCTGCTGGCGATCGTGGTCGGTGTGTACGGATGCGGCGTGGTGACGGCGCTGCTCCAACTCGCGTACACCCGGCTCTACGCGGACGGGTCGGGCCGCTCCCTGGCGGACGTGACGGACACGACCGGTTACCTGGTGGCGCCCTGGCTGGAGGAACTGGTCAAGGTCTCCCCGCTGTTGCTCGCCGGGCTCAGCCTGAAGGTCCGCAGGCAGTGGGGACTGACCGACTTCGTACTGCTCGGCGCCGCGCTGGGCGCCGGGTTCGGGCTACTGGAGTCGGTGCTCCGGTTCGGTGTGGACGCGGACCGCGCGATCGCCAGGCCCGAAGGCGGCTGGATCGTCCCGGACAGCATCTTCCCGCCCTATGTCCCCGGCCCGGAGCAGGTGTTCAGCGGCTGGCTGCCCGCTCCGTTCGGCCAGTCGGCCGCAGTCGGTCCGCCGGCGGCCGAGACCTTCGACCACCTCGTCTGGACGGCGGCGGCCGGACTGGCCGTCGGCCTGCTGTGGCGCACCCGCTCGTGGGTACGAGCGCTCGCGGTGGTGCCGACGGGGTTCGCCGTACTCCACCACACGGTCAACAACTATGTGGCCCAGAGCCCTTCCGGGCAGGCGGGGGAGCGCGCGCGGGAGTGGCTGGAGACGCTGGACGCGGGTGTGTGGGCGGTCCCGCTGGTCTGCCTGGTCGTCGCCGCGGCCGTCGATCTGCGCCATGTCCACCGAGGCAAACGCACCGTACCGGGCGTACTGCTCGCCGCGGAGCGGGCCGACGGGGACAGTGTGGCGGCGCTGCTGCACTACTCCACCTGGTCTTTTTCCCTGCCGCACGCGTGGCGGCGGGTTCCGTGGAGCCTGCTGATCGCCCTGCGCTACGTCGGTCTGCGCCGCTCCCTTCTGTACGCCACCGCGGTCGGCCCGTCCGCTGACACCGACGTGCTGCGCCGGGCGGTCGCGGGCATCACCGCCCGGATGGACGCCTCGGACCACCACGACGCGTGGCGCTCCGAGGAGATACGTACCCGGCTCACGGCGGTCAGGGCCCGCGGCGCCCGGCGCAGATGGCTGATGCTCGTCCCGTGGGTCCTGATGCTCCCCTCGCTGCTCTACCTCGGCGTCGGCTCGTTCACCGCCACCGCCGGGCTCCAGGAGTTCTTCGCGACCGGCGCGGGCCCCCGGATCCTGCTGGGCTTCGGCGTCGCGGCCCTGGTCTGGATCGCCTGGCAGCTCGTCCGCCTGCTCCGCACCGCGCGCGCCGCCTCGGCCCAGCCGCTCGGCGAACTGCTGGCCGTCCACCGCTTCCGCCTGGGCACCGCACTGGGCGCCGCCACCGCGGGGTCCCTGCTCCTGTACCGGGGCCTGGGCACCGCCGGCCCGGAGGGCAGGGCGATCACCACCTTCCATCTGCTCGACGCGCTCGACACGTTCCTCGTCCACCTCGGCTTCGCGCTCCTCCTGCTGTCGCTCCTCGCCCTGTTCCCACCCGGCGGCCTCGCCCTCGCGGGCGTCGGCGGCGCGGGCGGGATGGCCGCGATCGGCGCGGTCACGGCCGAGGCCGCGATCAGCGGGGCCCTCCTCGGCACGGCGGGGGTCGTTCTCATGGCGGCGGGCGCGGGGGGCCCGGGGGCGGGAGGGGAAGGGACGGGGAACAGGAGGGACGAGGGGGAGATCGACGAGTCGGAGAAGGCGTTCAACCAGAAGGAGCGGAAGATCGCGGATCTCCTCAAATCCGAGGGGAAGAAGGTCAAGGCCCAGGCGGAGTCCCGGGAATCCGGAGTGCGCACCGCCGACGCGGCCGTCGACGGAGTGCAGACCGAATTCAAGAGCCTCGATCCCGGTGCGACGTCGAACACCGTGAAGAATCAGCTCAATTCCGCCAAAGGGCAGGCCCGTGATGCCGTTCTCGACAGCCGGGGAAGCGGGCTCGACGAGGAAGCGGCCAGGGAAGGGCTGGGGAAGTTCCTGCGCAACAACCCTCCTGGGCGCATGGATAACATCAGGATCGTCGGCGACGGATTCAACATCACCTGGCCATGAGGAGAACGGTGAGCGCGTACCACTACATTTTCATCCAGCCCGGCCACCCGGTCGAAAAAGTGGTGTCCGATATTTCCGCGGCGTGCGGTGCGCATCTCGCGCAGGGGTCCGGTGGTGGCGAGTACGGTGCGTCGCTCGGTTATGCCGCGGTCGAATACGAACAGTCCCATGAGTACGACGACGACTTCGGCATCCCTTTCAGTACCTACGAATCCGTGATCACGATCCGCGACTTCGACCGGACCTTGGAGAGGCAGGAGCTTCTCGCGGTCCGGATCTACCAGAACCTGGCGGCCCTGGGCACCTACTCGCTGGCGCTCGTGTTCGATCTCCAGCGGCTCCTGGACTCCTCGGTGGTCCGTCGGCAGAGCTGAAGCTCTCCCCGGGCGGGGTCCGAGTGCGCCGCCGCCCCTCCGGGCGCCACGAACGGGCGCCGCACCGGGGTGCGGCGCCCGTTGTCCTTGTGTGGGGGGACGGGTGGACCGGGGTGGGGCCGGGTCAGGAGATGGTCACGTCGCTGCACATGAAGAACGTCTGGTCCATGTGCGATGCCTGCCAGATGGTGTAGACGACGTGCCGTCCGGTGTACCCCGACGTGGTGACGTCGATGGGGTAGTACTCGGCCGGGGCGTACGCGGCGGTCCGTTTGACCAGTTGCATGTCGCTCCAGTTCAGCGGCTGGGTCGTGGGGTCGAGACCCTGCCTGCTGACGTAGACCAGGATGTAGTCGGCGCCGTGCCGGGCCTGGTCGTACAGGTTGATCTTGAAGTTGCTCTTGATGCTGGTCGTCTTCCACGCGCCGGGGACGTCCATCGAGTTGTAGCGTCCGCCCTCGGTGTGGCCCGCGCTGCACAGCTGCCCGTTCGGGATGACGGCCTGGAAGTTACCGGCGGCGCCGTTGCGGTAGAGGCCGTTCCAGTTCCACATGGCGTTCGTGTTGTCCTGCCACGCCTGCCAGCACATGGGGTCCTGCGTGGCCATCGCCGGGTTCTGGAAGTCGCTGCCCCAGCGCAGCCAGCAGCCGTAGTTGCGGGAGGCGGGGTCGATGACCGAGCCGTGGGCCGAGGCGGTGCCGACCGTGCCGATCAGGCAGAGCATGACGGTGGAGAGCAGCCCCAGGACGCGCAGGAGCCAGCGCTTGGTGTGCCGGGGGCGGGTGGCGCGGTCGAGCCTTAAGTGCTCATGACAATCCATGATGCGGTCTCCATCTTCCGGGTTGGGGGGGTGTGGGGGATCCGGTTATGGGAGCGCTCCCAACGTACTGCGGGACGGCGCGGCGTCATAGAGCTGAAACAAATGGAGTTCAACTCTCCTCGGTGTACGAGGTGTTCGGTCACCCTCACGCGAACGCGGCGCCGGGCCGCCCGTACCGTCTGCTCCGCGGCGGCGCGGCCGGCGGTCCGTCACATGAGCCGGGCCATCTGCGCCGCCGTCACCGTGGGCGCGATGGCCACGCTCGCCGGGTCGAAGGGGTTCATCGCGTAGAAGAGCGCCACCGTGTCCCCGGTGCGCACCAGCGTGTACTTCAGCGGGAGCCTCTCCCCGTCGAGCGTGCCGGTCAGTTCGAAGGCCAGCGACTCGTCCAGTCCCGCCGGGCCGTTCTCCGCCTCGACCTCCGAGTAGACGTCGCGCCCTTCCTCACCGTCCGCCGCCGTCGTCGTGAAGCCGCCCTCGCAGGCGGACACGGCCTCGCCGAGAGCGGCCAGGGCCCGCGCGGCGCCGCCCCGCGGATAGGAGGACAGGGCCACCAGCACGGCCGGCGCCGTCCGGTCCCGCGGCTCCGAGGACGCGATCAACTGGCGGTAGACGGTGTCCGAAGGGGAGCCCGCGGCGACCGTTCCCACCAGGTCCGCGATCGGCTGGCAGGCCGCCTCCGACGCCGTCACCGCGTCGGTGGCGCGCACCTCCGCCGCGGTCGCCCCGGTCACCTCGAAGCCCTCCACCTCGGCGACGATCAGCTTCTCCAGGCTGTCCGCGGCGTCGGCGGGCGTCTCGTGGGACTGCCCCTTGCCGTCGCTCCTCCCCGTCCCCCCGCAGGCCGCCACGGAGCCCAGCGCCGCCAGGACGGCGGAGACGACGGAGAGGGCGCCCAGCGCACGCCGGAACCGGGCAGAGGTGTGGAGCATGAGAGGGGCCTTCCGGACTCCGGTGACGCTCCGTGCGCGGTCGCGTACGGAACTGCCGAGGCTACCGCCGGCCCGTCACCCGGAACGCGGGTACGACGGTCCGGAGACCCGGGCAGGAGGGGACGGCCGAAACCCCCGCCGGGACGGCTCCTTCAGTCCGTTCTCGTGTACGTCACGGCCTCCCCGGCCGTCGTCACCCGGCGCAGGCTCCCGTCGGGCAGGATCGTCAACTCGGTGGCGGGACCAGGGGAACAGGAGGTCATCGGCTCCCCGGAGACCACCTCCGACGGGCCGATCCGCAGTGGGGCGCCGTCCGGCGGCGGGGCGGTCAGCGGGGCCTCGAAGACGCAGTGGTACCCGCCGGAGCCGTCCTTCGGGCCGTCCGCCGTCAGGGTCAGGACGGTGTCGCCGCTCTCACCCTGCCGGATGACCAGCGTCCGCGTGCTGCGCCCCGAACCGCCGTCCACGGTGGCGTCCCAGGTGCCGAGGTAGGAGGACGGGACATCGCCGGGACCGGGCGCCGGGTCGGAGCCCGAGGGGGTACCGGACGGCGCCGGGGACGAGCCCGCCGCGCCGTCCGTCCGCGCCCCGCCGCCGTGCATGACGGCGTACACCGAGCCGCCCGCGCCGATCGCGACGACCACCGCGACGGCGATCAGGGCCACCGTGCCGCGCACATTGCGCGCCGCCGGGTCCGGCGCCGGACCCGGCGCCGGGGTGTACGGGGGAGTGGGGCCGTAGGGCGTGGCCGGGGTGGCGCCGTCCCCGGGCCGCGGATAGCCGTAGCCCGGGTACGGTCCCGGCTGCGGATAGCCGTAGCCGGGCGGCGGGGTGGCCGGTGGCGGCGTGGCGGAGGGCGCGGGGGCCGGGCCGGGCGCCGCCGGGTCGTTCACCACCTGGGTCCCGTGCGGACCGTGCGCCCCGTATGCCCCCGGGGCCCCCGGCGCCGAAGGGCCGCTGTCCGTCCCCGGCACAGTCCCCGGCACCGTCTCCGGGGGCCGTACCGTCCCCGTCGGGTCCTCGTGCTCCAGCAACCGCACCGCGTGCTGCCCCAGTTGCGCCAGCAGCCCGCCCGGCAGCCACGGTTCCCCGCCGGGACCCGCCCCCGAGTCCTCCGCCTCTCCCACCCGGGCCAGGATGTCCCGCGTGGTCGGCCGCTGCGCCGGATCCTTGCGCAGACAGTCGCGCACCAGCTCCAACAGGCCCTCGGGCAGCCCCGACAGGTCCGGTTCCTCCTGCGCGATACGGAACATCAGCGCGTGCACCCCGGTGCCCGTCCCGCCGAACGGCAGCCGTCCCGTCGTCGCGTACGCCAGGACCGAGCCGAGGCAGAAGACGTCGCACGCCGCCGTCACCCGGTCCCCGCGCACCTGCTCGGGCGCCATGAAGCAGGGCGAGCCCACCAGCGCGCCGGTCCGGGTCAGGCTCTCCTCCCCCACCGTCTCCAGCGCGCGGGCTATCCCGAAGTCGATGACGCGCGGGCCCTCGATCGTCACCAGCACGTTGGACGGCTTGAGGTCACGGTGGATCAGCCCCGCCGCGTGGATGTCCTGGAGCGCGTGGGCGAGACCGGAGGCGAGGATACGGACGGAACGCTCCGGCAGCGGCCCGTGCCGCCCCGACACCACCGTCTGGAGCGAGGGGCCCGCGACATAGCCGGTGGCCAGCCACGGCACGTCCGCCTCCGTGTCGGCGTCGAGGACCGGCGCCGTCCACGTCCCGCCGACGCGCCGCGCCGCCGCCACCTCCTGGCGGAACCGGCCGCGGAACTGCTCCTGTTCGGCCAGCTCCCGCCGGACGAGCTTGACCGCGACCGTACGGCCCCGCTCGGAACGCGCCAGATAGACCTGGCCCATCCCGCCCGCGCCGAGGCGGGCCAGCAACCGGTAGGAACCGATGTGCGTGGGATCTCCTGCTACCAGTCCGTCCATGGCCGCGCGGCCCCTCCCGTACGCTGTACGCCGTACTCCGTTGACACCCCATTGTGGTGGCGCGCCCGGATCATCTCCCACCGAGGGGGAGCGGATCGAGGGGGAGCCCGTGGACCGACCGGGGCGAGCCGGCGGACCGACCGGGGCGGGCCCGCTCGGCGGCGGCCGGCCGGAGCGGGCGGGGGGAGCGGACCCGACACAGTGCCGACCGGCGCCGCCCCACCCATACATCCTGGCCATATCCGTCCCATCCGGGACCTCCCTAGGCTGGTCCCATGACCGCACACGCCGCCCCGCACCCCACCTCGTACGAAGACCCGCACGCCGCGGCCCCGCACATCGGCGCCGCGGTGAAGGCCGCCGACCGCGCGCACGTGTTCCACTCCTGGTCCGCGCAGGACCTGATCGACCCGCTCGCCGTCGCCGGCGCCGAGGGCTCCTACTTCTGGGACTACGACGGCAACCGCTACCTCGACTTCACCAGCGGTCTCGTCTTCACCAACATCGGCTACCAGCACCCCACCGTCGTCGCCGCGATCCAGGAACAGGCCGGCCGCCTCACCACCTTCGCGCCCGCCTTCGCCGTGGACGTGCGCTCCGAGGCCGCGCGCCTCATCGCCGAGCGCACCCCCGGCGACCTCGACAAGATCTTCTTCACCAACGGCGGCGCCGAGGCCGTCGAGAACGCCATCCGGATGGCCCGCCTCCACACCGGCCGCCCCAAGGTGCTCTCCGCCTACCGCTCGTACCACGGTGGCACCTCCACCGCGATCAACCTGACCGGCGACCCGCGCCGCTGGGCCTCCGACAGCGGCACCGCGGGCGTCGTCCACTTCCACGGCCCCTTCCTCTACCGCTCCGCGTTCTACTCCTCCGACGAGGCCGAGGAATGCGCCCGCGCGCTGGAGCACCTGGAGGCGACGATCGCCTTCGAGGGCCCGGCGACGATCGCCGCGATCATCCTGGAGACGATCCCCGGCACGGCCGGTGTCATGACGCCGCCGCCCGGCTATCTCGCGGGCGTCCGGGAGATCTGCGACCGGCACGGCATCGTGTTCGTGCTGGACGAGGTGATGGCGGGATTCGGCCGTACGGGAAAGTGGTTCGCCGCCGAGCACCACGATGTCGTCCCCGATCTGCTGACCTTCGCCAAGGGCGTCAACTCGGGGTACGTGCCGCTCGGTGGCGTGGCCATCTCGGCCGCCGTCGCCGAGACCTTCGCCACCCGCCCCTACCCCGGCGGACTCACCTATTCCGGCCATCCGCTGGCCTGCGCCGCCGCCGTCGCGACGATCCAGGTGATGGCGGAGGAGCGGATCGTGGAGCACGCGGCGCACATCGGCGAGACGGTCCTCGGCCCCGGCCTGCGCGAGCTGGCGGCGCGTCACCCCTCGGTGGGCGAGGTGCGGGGCACGGGGGTCTTCTGGGCGCTCGATCTCGTACGGGACCGGGAGACGCGCGAGCCGCTGGTGCCGTACAACGCGTCGGGCGAGGCGAACGCCCCGATGGCGGCCTTCGCTGCGGCGTGCAAGAAGGGCGGCCTGTGGCCCTTCGTCAACATGAACCGTACGCACGCGGTGCCGCCCTGCAACATCTCCGAGGCGGAGGCGAAGGAGGGGCTGGCCGTCCTGGACGCGGCGCTGACGGTCGCGGACGAGCACACGGTGTAGAGCCCGGCCCGGCGCCCGGCTCCGGCCGGTCCCGCGCGCCCGCGGGGTCCGCGGGGTCCGCGGGGTCCGCGAGGTCTGCGGGGTCCGCGGGGTCCGCGGGGTCCGCCGGTCCCGCGCGCCCGCGGGCCCGCTCGCGGAACCACGGAATCCGGACAGGTCCGGGGTCGAATCCGGCCCCGGGCCAGGTCAGGAGGGTGGCCACGCCCCCGTCCGGGTCCACGGCGGCCCCGTTCCTCCCCACCCCCTGGCTTAAGGTGTCGGAAGCCGGACGAGGGGACGGAAAACCATGCCCGCCAGCGGAGCTGTCACCCGCAGTACTTTGCGGCAGCAGATCGCGGACGCGCTGCGTGACGAGGTGCTCGCGGGGCGTTTACTGCCGGGGCAGGAGTTCACGGTCAAGCAGATCGCCGAGCAGTATGGGGTCTCGGCGACGCCCGTCAGGGAGGCGTTGGTCGACCTCTCGGCGCAGGATCTGCTCGACTCCGACCAGCACCGGGGCTTCCGGGTCCACCAGTTCTCCGTGACGGACTTCCGGGGCATGGCCGAGGCGCGCGCCCTGGTCGTCGGCGCCGTCTTCGGCGAACTGGGCGGTGAACAGCTCGCCGTCAGGGCGCAGGGCACCGCGCTGGTCTCCGTACGGCGCCGGGCGGAGGAGGCGGCGCGCGCGGCCAGGGCCGGGGACCTGAACATCCTCATCGGGTACGACCTGCGGTTCTGGCGGGAGCTGGGCGCCCTGGTCGCCAACCCGTACGTCGCGGAGTTCCTGCACCGGCTGCGCGTGCAGGCCTGGGTGTTCTCCGTACCGTTCCTGCGGGCGGAAGGCGGGGCGAAGGCCTGCGCCACCTGGCTCTGGAACGGCTACGAGCCGCTGGTCGACGCCCTGACCCTCGGCGACACGGCGGCCGTACGGGCCGTCATCGGTGACTACGACGACCACTCCCTGAGGTGGGCGGACCGCTTGGAGCGCCCGCGGATATGACGACGGAAGAGACCCACGGCGCGGACACGGGCGCCGGTACGGACGTGACCGGTACGGACGTGACCGAGACGGGTGCGGATCCTGGTGCGGACACGGGTGCGGACCCCGGTGCGGACCCCGGTGCGGGCCCGGGCGCGGACCCGGGCGTGAGCGTGGCCCCGCACACCGGCGGCCTCGTCGACCTGACCGTCGTCGTGCCCGCGTACAACGAGGAACGCCGTCTGCGCCCCACCCTCGACGCCATCCGCGACCATCTGCGCGCCGACCCCGACCGCTGGGGCGAGTGGGAGCTGATCGTCGTCGACGACGGCTCCACCGACCGTACGGCCGAGGTCGCCGCCGAGGCCGCCGCCGACGAGCCGCGCATCCAGCTCGTCAGGAGCGTCCGCAACCGCGGCAAGGGCCACGCCCTGCGGCAGGGCGTGCTCGCCTCGTACGGCCGGCGCGTCCTGGTGACCGACGCGGACCTCGCGACCCCGATCGGCGAACTCGACCGGCTGGACGAGCTGCTGGCGGCGGACGACGACGCCGGCGCGGCGATCGGCTCGCGCGCCCATCCCGACGCGCGGATAGAGGTACGGCAGCTCGCGGTGCGCGAGTGGCTGGGGCGGCTCGGCAACCGGCTGATACAGCGCGTCGCGGTCGACGGCATCAGCGACACCCAGTGCGGCTTCAAGCTCTTCGACGGCGAGCGGGCACGGGCCGCCTTCGCCGACTCGCGGCTGGACGGCTGGGGCATAGACGTCGAGATACTGCGCTTCTTCCGGCGCTCCGGATGGCCGGTGACGGAGGTTCCGGTGCGCTGGTCGCACCAGCCGGGCTCGAAGGTACGGCCGCTGGACTACGGCAGGGTGCTGCTGGAGCTGGCCCGGCTGCGGGTCGCCCGCGGCGGGGCGTCCGGGGACGGCGGCGAACAGGGCGGCGTCCGGGGCGCCGTCCGCCGCTGGGGGCGCCGGCACCGCGCGGACCTGGCCGTCGCCGGGGTCTTCGTCCTCGCCTCCTTCTTCCTCTACAAGGGGCTGTGGGCGGACCTCGACCGCGGATACCTCGCGGACGCGGGGTCGGACCAGAACCAGTGGGAGTGGTTCTTCGCGGTCACCGCGGACAACGTCACGCATCTGCGCAATCCGCTCTTCACCACGATCCAGAACTTCCCCGACGGCGTGAACCTCATGGCGAACACCGTCATGCTCGGGCTCTCCGTACCGCTCACGCCCGTCACCCTCGCGTTCGGCCCGGTCGTCACCTGGGCGCTCGTCCTGACGCTCGGGCTCGCCGCCACGGCGTTCACCTGGTACCGGCTGTTCGCGCGCCGGCTGACCAGCGACCCCCGGGCCGCCGCGCTCGGCGCGGCGCTGGCGGCGTTCGGGCCGCCGATGATCTCGCACGCCAACGCGCACCCGAACTTCCTCGTGCTGTTCATGATCCCCGTGATCATCGACCGGGCGCTGCGCCTGTGCGAACCGGCCGCGAAGAACGGGAAGAGCGGGAAGGACGGCAAGGACGCGCGGGACGGGAAGCCGAGGACCGTACGGGACGGGGTCCTGCTGGGCCTCTTCGCGACGTACCAGATCTTCCTGGGCGAGGAGCCGCTGCTGCTCGCCGTGATGGGCACGCTGCTCTTCGCCCTCTCGTACGCCGTCGTACGCCGCGATGTCGCGCGGGCGGCGCTGGGCCCCCTGCTGCGCGGGGTCGGGGTGGCGCTGCTGGTCTGTCTGCCGCTGGTGGCGTTCCCGCTGTACTGGCAGTTCCTCGGCCCGCAGAGCTACCACAGCGTGCTGCACGGCGACAGCGCGGGCAACAGCCCGCTCTCCTTCCTGGAGTTCTCCGGGCGGGCGCTCCTCGGCGACGAGGCGACGGCCGACGCCCTGGCGATGAACCGCACCGAACAGAACGCCTTCTACGGCTGGCCGCTGATCTCCCTCGCGCTGGGCATCGTGGTGTGGCTGTGGCGGCTCGCGGTGGTGCGGGCGCTGGCGTTCACGGCGGTGGCGGCGGCGCTGCTGTCGCTGGGGCAGCGGATCCGTATCCCCTACACCGACGTGGTGTTCCCGGGCCCGTGGCGGGCGCTGGCGCACCAGCCGCTCTTCGAGTCGGTCATCGAGTCGCGGGTGGCGATGATCTGCGCGCCGGCGCTGGGCGCGCTGGTGGCGCTGGCGGTGGCGCACCTGGTGGACGCCCGCTCCGTACGGGCCGCGAGCGCGGTACGGGACGCGGAGGGTTCGCCGGCCGTGTGGCGGGAGCGGGTGCCGCGCCGTCACCGGCTCATCGGTCTCGGGGTGGTGGCGGTGGCCCTGCTCCCGATCGTGCCGACGCCCCTGCCGGTACGGGAGCGGCCCGAGGTGCCTCGGTTCTTCACCGAGAAGATGTACCGCGCGTACGTCACCGAGGGCGAGTCCGTGGTCCCCGTACCGCTGCCCGACCCGGGCAGTGCCGAGGCGCTGCACTGGCAGTCCTCGACCAGGTTCGGATTCTCCGTGCCGGGGGGCTACTTCAACGGGCCCTGGGGCGAGAACCGTATGGGCATCTACGGTGCGCCCGCCCGCTACACCTCCTCCATGCTCCGTGACGTCCGCTACAGCGGCCAGGCGCCGGTGATCGACGACCGGTGGCGCGCGCAGGCACGCTTCGACCTGGACTTCTGGAAGGGCGGCGTGGTGGTGCTGGTGCCGCAGCCCAACGACGCGGCGCTCTACGAGACGCTGGAGAAGCTGTTCCAGCGGCCGGGGAAGCGGACCGGCGGGGTCTGGATCTGGGACCTTCCGCCCAGAAGGTGACCGGCTGCGGTTCCTGGGTATCGATCGATACCGGATGACCGATGCCGGATGGATGATCGATACCGGATGATGGGGACGCGATGATGCGGGCCGACGGGCCCTGGGGCGCGGGAGGGGCCGCCCGGCCGGTGTCGGTTTCGAGTCCGGCGGTGGCCGCGGGCCCGTCGGGCCCCTTCGCCCGACGTGGCTGCCGCATTACGCTGTCCCGACCATCGCGCGCACGCGTACGAACCCGTTGGAGAGCGAGCCTCCCTTGGCCTGTGACCTGTGGTTGGTCCCCCTCGTCGATGTGCTGTGCCACAGCCCCGACAATCCCTTCGCCGAAGAGATCGCCGTCTACGACAAGGCGCTCGGCGAGGCCGGGCTGCCGTCCGTTCCCGTCTTCGCCTACATGCCGGGCCTCGCGGGCGATGTCGCCCCGGTCGCCGGCTTCGACTACGACGCGCTGCACTTCCTGCGGCGTGTGTACCTGCTCCAGCTCTGCGGCCTGGCGGTGACACCCGTCGGCGAACTGGGCGGTGACTACGAGCAGTTGCTGGAGATGTTCGAGTCGACCGCTCAGCAGTCGCATCTCGTCTGGCACTACGACCACGCGGGCGCGTATGTCCCCGTGGACTTCGACCTCCCCCTCTCGAACGAGGAACTCCTCGCGGGTGGTGGCCCGTTGGGTTCGACGCAGGGGCTGCTGCGCGAGCTGGAGATCGTCGGCCCGGCGATCGGTATCGACCCGGCCAACCCCCCGTCGGCCCCGACCCCGCCGGACCGCCCCACCTCGCTGGAGGAACCGGCGGCCTCGATCCCCTACGACGACAGCCCGTTCGCCCGGGAGCGCCATGTGTGGCTGGGGCTGCACGCGGCGGCCACCAGGAGCCTGGGACAAGGCTCCATGATCATCTTTAGCTGACCGCTCGCCCGGCCGGTCGTCCGGCGGGCGACGGCGGCAGTGGGTACGGGGGCCGGTGAACAGCCGGCCCCTCTCCCGCGCTCCTCCGTGTCCCGCGCTCATCCCTGTCCCGCGCTCCTCCGCCGAACCCTTCTGGCGAGTTCTCGACACCCGGCGGCCAGAAGTCGCAGGGGCGCCCGCCCACGGGCATGCTCGAACGATGGAGCGCGAAGAAGAAGCCACGCCGACCGGGGCCGGAGCGACGGTCCGGGTCAAGCGGGTGTACGAGGAGTGGGCCCCCGAGGACGGCACCCGCGTGCTGGTGGACCGGCTCTGGCCGCGCGGCCTCGCCAAGGAGGACGTACGGCTCGACGAATGGGCCAAGTCGGCCACCCCGTCGCCCGAGCTGCGAGCCTGGTACCACGAGCGGATGGACGAGCGGTACGAGGAGTTCTGCGCCCGTTACGAGGCCGAACTGACCGCGCCCGAGCCCGCGCGGGCCCTGCTGCGCCTGCGGGAGCTGGCCCGCTCCGACACCCCGCTCACCCTGCTGACGGCGGCTAAACACCTGGGCCGTACGCACGCGGACCTGCTGGCCCGCCTGGTGGCGGCCCCGTGACCCCGTGACCCCGAGGCTCCAGGATCTTGTGCCCCCGTGACCCCGTACCCCCGTGACCCCGTGACCTGCGGTTCAGCGGGTCTCGGGCGGGCGCTGCCTGGGCATGTTCGGGCGGGCGCCCGGCGGCAGCGGGAAGCGGCCCAGCGGCGGTACGGGGCCCTCCCCGCGGGCTCCGCCCATCGGCATCGACTGCATCACCAGCGGCGCGGGTCCGGAGCGGAACTCGACCATCCAGTCCGCGGTCTCCGCCCGCACCAGCTCCGTCACGTCCTCCGTGAACCGCCGCAGCACCCCCAGGCACCGCTCCGCGGCCTCGCTCGCCGTGCCCTCCGTCGGGCCCAGCACCTCCCGTACGCACTCCGAGGCCCAGTCGAACTGGAGCGTCTGGAGCCTGCGCTGCACCGCCTGCGCGGTGGCCACCGCGCGCATCCACCCGGACGTCAGCCCGAAGTACCGGTCGCACCCCACGCACGCCGCGCCCAGCAGCAGCGAGAAGTACCCCCATCCCGCCGCCCCCGCCAGCGCGCCCGTCAGATCCACCAGCGGCAGCGTCGCGCCCGCCGTCACCCCGAGCGCGGTGGCGGCGCGCAGGACGCGGGCGAAGCGGCGCTTGCGCACACGGTCGGCGAGGTACCAGTCGACCGTGCGCAGCGCGCCCGTCTCGACCCAGCGGTACAGCTCGTCGAGGCGTTCGGCCGGCTCGGCCCAGTCGCCCTGCGGGAAGGGCCCGCTGATCAGGTCGCCGTACGGCGGGCCGCCGACATCGCCGTCGCCGGAGGGCTCCGCGGGGCCGGGACCCGCGCTCCCGCCCACGGCCGCGCCCGTACTCGCGTCCACGCCGGGTGAGGCGCCCTCCTCCCGGGCGGGGCCTCCGGGCTGCATCTCCGGCTGGCTCACCGAGGCACTCCTCTACGGTCTGCTGTGACACTGAGTGACGTGCACCATCCACTGGGGCGGACCGCGCTCCTGGTGCGCTTCGCACATGCGTGCGGGCCGATACGAGGCGAACAGGATGATCCACGCATGATGATGTGGTCGCAATTCCTACCGCCAAATGGTGGGCCGCGCGGCCGAAATCCCGGCTTTTTCACCCCTGTCAGGGGTGTGAACAGGTAGAGGAGCCGTCGGGCACTCACCCGAAAGAGTTGGTCCCGGTGGGGTGGGGCGCGGTACGCGGGGACCACGTAGGCTCGCCTTACAGGTACATCGTCGTCGAAATGCCAGGAGTGACCGTGATTCCCGGTGGTGGTCAGCCCAACATGCAAGAGCTGCTCCAGCAGGCCCAGAAGATGCAGCAGGACCTCGCGCGTGCGCAGGAGGAGCTGGCGGCGACCCTGGTCGAAGGCCAGGCGGGCGGAGGTCTCGTAAAGGCCACCGTCAACGGCTCCGGTGAGCTGCGCGGCCTGGTCATCGACCCGAAGGCGGTGGACCCGGAGGACACCGAGACGCTGGCGGACCTGGTCGTCGCGGCCGTCCACGCGGCGAACGACAACGCGCAGCAGCTCCAGCAGGAGAAGCTGGGCCCGCTCGCCCAGGGCCTCGGCGGTATGCCGGGCCTGCCCTTCTAAGACTCGCCGGTACCAACTAGCGTACGTACCACGTGGACACGTACGCATTCGTGGCAGGAAAGGCAATCCGTTGTACGAAGGCGTGGTTCAGGAGCTGATCGACGAACTGGGCAGGCTGCCGGGCGTCGGTCCCAAGAGCGCGCAGCGGATCGCCTTCCATGTCCTCCAAGCTGAACCGACCGATGTCCGCCGCCTCGCGCACGCGCTCCTGGAGGTCAAGGACAAGGTGCGGTTCTGCGCGGTCTGCGGCAACGTCGCGCAGGAGGAGCACTGCGGGATCTGCCGCGACGTACGCCGGGACCTGACCGTGATCTGCGTGGTGGAGGAGCCCAAGGACGTCGTCGCGATCGAGCGCACCCGGGAGTTCCGCGGGAAGTACCACGTGCTCGGCGGCGCGATCAGCCCCATCGAGGGCGTGGGCCCCGACGACCTGCGGATCCGTGAGCTGCTGACCCGGCTCGCGGACGGGACGGTCACCGAGCTGATCCTGGCGACCGACCCCAACCTGGAGGGTGAGGCCACGGCGACGTACCTCGCCCGCATGATCAAGCCGATGGGCCTCAGGGTCACACGTCTGGCCAGCGGTCTGCCCGTCGGGGGCGACCTGGAATATGCCGACGAGGTCACGCTCGGGCGTGCCTTCGAGGGGAGACGACTTCTCGATGTCTGACGCAACGCTGCACGCCGTCGACCAGGATCCGGACGACTTCGCGGTCCAGATCGCCGACCAGATCGAGAGCTTCATCGTCGCCGTCACGGAAGTGGCCAAGGGCGATGAGCCGGACAGCGCCGTACCCTTCCTGCTGCTGGAGTTCTCGCAGCTCATGCTGGCCGGTGGCCGGCTGGGCGCACACGAGGACATCCTTCCCGACGAGCGGTACGAACCGGACCTGGGCCCCGAGCCCGACGTCGACGACCTGCGCGAGCGGTTCGCGGTGATCCTGGAGCCGATCGACGTCTACTCCGAGGTCTTCGACCCGTACGAGCCCCGCAAGGCGCCCGTGCCGCACCGTATCTCCGACGACATCGCCGACGTGGTCACGGACCTGCGCCACGGTCTGGCCCACTACCGCGCGGGGCGCACGACCGAGGCGCTCTGGTGGTGGCAGTTCTCGTACTTCTCCAACTGGGGCTCCACCGCCTCGGCCACCCTGCGGGCCCTCCAGTCCCTGGTCGCCCACGTCCGGCTGGACCAGCCCCTCCCGGCGCTGGACGGCCTCGACACGGACCAGGAGCTGACGGAGGCCGCGGAGGAGGCCCTCGCGGAGGAGGCGGGCCGCGTCATGGCCGAGGAGATCGCGGGCCCGCTGGGGCTCCGTACGGTCAGGTGACGGGCGCCGCCCGTCCTTGATCATCCTGGCGGCCTGACGTCCAGCTCGAACCACACGAACTTTCCGAACGGCCGCTCCCCGACCCCCCACCGCGACGCGATCGCCTCCACCAGCAGCAGACCGCGCCCGGACTGATCGTCGTCGGCGGGGTGCCGTACGCGCGGGCGGCGCCGGTTGGCGTCATGGCACTCGACGCGTACGCGCGCCTCGTCGGCGTCGATCCTCAGCAGGAACGCCCCGCCGGCGGGCACGCCGTGCCGTACCGCGTTGGTCGCGACCTCAGAGACGCAGACGAGCACGTCGTCCAGCGAACAGGCACCCCGCGCGCACGCGTCGCGCAGCACCCCTCGGACGAAGGCCCGCGCGGCGGGAACGGACGCGGCCGAGCGCGCGAACCGCATCAGGACGACCGACGCGGGCGGGGGCACCCGGACGGGGTCGATTGCATCGTTCATGGTCACAGAGTGGTGGGGCGTGATTACGCTCGGAAGCGACAGAGGGGATACGCGAGCGCTGTATCAGGAGGCGTGAACGGTGTTGTTCCAGAACGCGGGGGGCGGGGCCCATGAACAGGCCCCCGTCGTGTGGCGGTACGTGGGTGATCAGATCAAGCGGTGGCGCATGAGGGCCGGGTTGAGTCGCGAGGAACTGGCCGTCGTCGCCAACTACTCCCCGGACACGATCAAATCCATGGAGCAGGGCGCGCGGATGCCGACGCCGAAGCTGCTGGACGCGGCAGATGACCTGTTCCATGCGGAAGGGCTGCTGAGCGCGGGGAAGCAGTATCTGCGGAAGGACCGTTTTCCGTTGCGTGCGCAGGAGGCCATGGACGCGGAGGCAGAGGCGGTGAGCATCTGGTCGTACGAAGTGGCCCTGGTGCCAGGGCTGTTGCAGACGGCCTGCCATGCGAAGGCGATGTTCATGGGTAACTGCCCCGTGGTGTCCGAGGAGGTGGCGGAGGAGCGTCTGCGGGGACGTCTGGAGAGGCAGACAATTCTCACCCGGACGCCGCCGGTGGAATTCAGTTTCGTCGTGTACGAAGCGGTGCTGCGCTGCCCGATGGGTGGACGGGACGTGCACAGGGACCAGTTGAAGCACCTGGTGGATGTAGCGCAGTTGCACAATGTCTCCTTGCAGGTACTGCCGTTCGAGCGGGTCGTGTCCTCGGCACTCAGCGGCCCGATTGTTGTGATGCGGAACGCCGCGCACGAGAGTTCGGGTTATACATCGGCTCAATCGCTCAGTGAGTTCATGCCCGTACCGGAGCAAGTCAGTAAGTTGGTGGAGCGCTATGGCAGGATCCGCATGGAGGCGCTCAGCGCCCAGGAATCGATGAACTTCATTACCCGGGTGGCGGATGAACTATGAAGAATGCCCGCAGCGACAGCGTCCTTTGCTGGCGCAGGTCCTCGTACAGCGACGAGGAAGGTGACCTGTGCGTCGAGGTGGCGGTCTGCCCCTCCGCCGTCCATGTCCGTGACTCGAAGCTCACCGCCGGCCCCGAGCTCGCCGCATCGCCCGCCGCCTGGGGTGCGTTCGTCGCGTACGCGAGCCGCCGCGCCTGAGTCGACCCGTGCCGGACGGTCATTTTCTCCATCGGGGCGCGGGGATGCGAGTCGGGGGATGGCGAGGGGATCGCCGCAGGTCGTCCCGGAGCTTGAGCCCCGGGTTCCGGGCCCCGGGCTTCGAGCCCTTTCCCAGGGATGGGGCGGTTGAGGGAAACCCAACCACCCTCCCCAACCCTCCGCTGACGAGCGAATATGACTATCTGTGTTCGGGTTGCGTCAGAGCGTGTCGAGCGTTTAGGTTCGCCACGTAAAACGGCTCCGGCGGTGCGCCAACACCATTCCGGAGCCTGACCAGCGAGTCGAATGCGAGTTTCGATCGTGGCTTACGTCCACTCTAGTGCTGCCCTGCCCGCGTCCGGGCACCCCTTCGCCAACCCCGGTTACGGCAAGCGCTCCGCGCCCGACCAACGCCCGCGTGGCGAGGCCGACTTCGCACATCTGCGCACGAGGGAAGCGGCGATTGCCGCATACATCGATCGTCTGCCCGAGGGTTCAGCCATCGGCTACAAGGCGCTCGCCGCGAACGTCGCCGACTATGGCCAGCAGGCCTGCGGCAAGGCGCTGCGCTTCCTCTCGGACGCCGGTCATCTGCGCCGGGTCAAGGAGCACTTGGCGCTGGAGGACAACAGCTTCCGCTGGGTGACGCACACGTACTTCTCCCGTACGGCCAGGGACGACGAGTGGTGGAAGGCGTACGTCGACGGCCTGCGCGGGATCGACCTCACCGAGCTGGAGCGGCGGTTGCGCGAGGAGGCGGTGGCCGATCCCGCACCGGGCGCGCACCCGGAGTCCCGCGCGGCGGAGCAGCCCGTACACGACCCGGAACCGGCACCCCCTGCCGCCGCGCCCGCGCCCGCGTCCATCGCGTACCGCACCCTCGCGCGCCTCGGCCGTACCGAACCCCGTATGACCCTGTCCGCCGCCGAGTGCGCCGCGCTCGAAGCGCTGGCCGCCGAGTGGCTGGCGCGTGGGGCCACGCCGGACCACATCACCCGATCCCTGACCGCCGGGCTGCCGCAGCCCCTGCACAGCCCCGGCGCGATCGCCCGTACCCGACTGGAGAGCAAGATGCCGCCCGAGCCGAGCAGTACCAGCGCACCGGCCCACATCACCCGTGCGCTGATGACCTGCATCACCTGTGAGAACGACGAGTCGATGACGCTGCTGGTCGGGGGTGTCTGCGTCGAGTGCCGGGAGGAGATGACGGCGTACGACGCGGCCGAGGAGACGGGCCTGGTCATCGACGCGATCCCCGACACGTTCCGCGCGATCCCCGCCCAGGTGGATGTGGCCCGCCGCGCCGACGAACTGCGTGCGGCGGCCGGTCTGAGGGCCCGGCCGGTCCCCGAGCCGGTCCATGGCGAACAGGTCCGTGCCCGGGTCAGGGCGCTCGGCAGCGGCGGCGGTACGTCGGCTCGGGCGGGCGCATGAGTCCTCGGAGAGCCCTGGCCTGGGCACCATGGAGGGAAGAAGACGACACCATGACCCCCAGGACCCGCTGACCGGCCGTGAGGGACCCGGCGCGGTGCGCACACGCGTGACGTGGGCCACGTTTCCGCGTGTGACCGGCGAATGGGGGCATGCTTCCTCATCGAGCGGCCGTGGACGCCCGGGGTGATCACGGAGTGAGCGGGACATCTCACGATGTGATATAGACGGGTCGTCCGGCGGCCGCTCGTTAAACTGAGCCGACAGCAGCGATGTGCCGCGACGCGCGGTGCTGTAGCGATGGACTGAGCGAGGAGCGCACGTGGGCCTTGTCGTGCAGAAGTACGGAGGCTCCTCCGTAGCCGATGCCGAGGGCATCAAGCGGGTCGCCAAGAGGATCGTCGACGCCAAGAAGAACGGCCACCAAGTGGTCGTCGTGGTGTCGGCGATGGGTGACACGACGGACGAGTTGATCGATCTCGCCGGGCAGGTATCCCCGATCCCTGCCGGGCGTGAGTTCGACATGCTGCTGACCGCGGGAGAGCGGATCTCCATGGCCCTGCTGGCGATGGCGATCAAAAACCTGGGCCACGAGGCCCAGTCGTTCACCGGCAGCCAGGCAGGCGTCATCACCGACTCGGTCCACAACAAAGCGCGCATCATCGATGTCACGCCGGGCCGGATCCGGACCGGGGGGGGGGGGGGGCGGGGGGACCGAGCTCTACACAAAGGGCCGCGTGGGCGGGGGGTGCGCTCAGGTAAGAACTCTAGAAGCGCGAGCGGGGGCGCG